>CAZCMR010000008.1:7872-9359 GCA_964499805.1 uncultured Sulfurimonas sp. | reverse complement strand
GCAGGAGAGAGTAATAGAGCAGAAATTAGAGTAATAATTAATGATATATATGAGGCGGCAAAGAAAAAAATACCGACTTTGGTAGTTGTGATGAACTGGAGTAATTATGCAGAGAGCGATCCGAAGATTTGGTATGACAAGATATTTAACAAAGCTGCAAATTCTGTAAATCGCTGGTATGATGAAAATACACTGGGTGAAATCGAGTTTACACCTGTTAGTGAAACGCAGGGGAGTGCAAATGATGGAATAATCATGGTGAATATGGAAAAAAATCATCCTGGAGGAAGTGATGATTATGATTTTCGAGATATAGAGATAAAAAATGCCATCACAAACGCAGCAGTAGTTGATAATATGGATTTTGCAGCACTTGATATAAATAATGACGGGACACTCAGTGCAAAAGAGTTACAAATTATCTTTATCGTTGCGGGAGGAGAGGAGTCGTATGGGGATGCGACTAGTCACTCTATCTGGGCACATGCCTGGTCTTTTAGCCGTAGTTCCACGCTTAAAGTCGATGGTGTTTATGTGATGAAGCATTCAGATGACAAGACAAAAGCAGGGGGTTATGCACGCTTTGGTGCAAATCATGCATCACATAAAGCTACTATAGGTGTGATGTGTCATGAACTGGGACATTCTGCTTTTTATTTAGAAGATTACTATGACAATGGCGGGGGATCCGGTCTTGGATGGTATGATATCATGAGTGGCGGTTCATGGGCTTATCAGCCATCAGACAGTTATGCGGGCGAGACACCTACACAATACACTGCGTTTAACAAGGTAGATGCAGGGCTTGATGTAAACCTGACAGAGCTTAGTGGTTCGGGAGAATTTAAAATTGGATGCAGCGGCAGAGATTTTATAAAGCTCAATACTTCTGTTACAAATGAGTTTTTTCTTATTGAGTGCAGGGACAGTGCAAAGCGCAATTCGGATATCAGTCTCTCGAGTGAAGATAGTGCATTTGGTGATAATAAGCTCTTTGCATTGATCTACCATGTTGACCTTGATAAAGATGACAACACAGAAGATGGACGTCAAACGAGAAGGCACCATTATAAAGTCGCTCTGGTTGAGAAGGATAGTTTTACTTTGATGACGAATACACAGGGGATACGTGCTGATTTTGCAGATGTTTACACTGCAGGAGATACAATTCGTGATACAGACCTTTATGGTGGTAGTGCTACAGGATATGTGATAGAGATTACAGATGAAGACTACAACAGTAGAGAGATGAGTATAAAAGTTACAAAATAGGGGAATGATGTGAAAATATTACATATAATATTAGTAAGTATAGTATTTAATGTTACTGCGTTTGGAGCGCCTGCAATTACACGAGAGATTGTTTTTACACAACCTGATGGGACACATTTCAGTGGAGAGTTGAAAGGGGACAGTTCCTTTCACTGGATTGAAAGCAACGGGGATGTAATTATTTACAATCCACAAGATAAATACTACTATAAAGC
>CAZCMR010000008.1:0-7772 GCA_964499805.1 uncultured Sulfurimonas sp. | reverse complement strand
ATTTTAAAAAAGATTGGTATTTCACAGATTATCGGTTATATATTAACCGGAACAATCATAGCATATACCTTTAACCTGCATGAAGCAGGACACTCTCATCAGTTGGAGACAATAGCAGACTTCGGGATTGTATTTTTAATGTTTACCATTGGACTTGAAATATCTCTTGCCAAAATGGGAACGATGAAAAAAGAGATATTTTTTAATGGTATTTTGCAAGTAGGTATCACCTCTGTCATTGCTTTTATTGTTGGTTACTACTTTATTCATCTTGACAGCACATCTGCACTGATTGTTGCACTGGCTTTTTCTTTATCTTCCACTGCGGTGGTTTTAAGTTATCTAAAGAGTTCAAAAGAGATTCATACAATCTATGGGCAAAATGCAACAGGTATCTTGATATTTCAAGATATTGCAGTTATCCCTATTTTGATTTTAATCAGTTTTTTAACAAGTGAGAGTAATGAAAGCGTATATGTAATTTTAGGACATACGCTTCTGAGCGTTGCATTTGTTGTGACTATTTTATTTGTTGTGGGTAAAAGAGTGGTGACCTGGCTCTTGCGCTTCTCAGCTTCAAGTGAACTTGATGAGCTCTTTATGGGTTCAGTCTTATTTATAGTGATGGGAGCATCTCTCTTTGCGGCCTATATGGGATTTACCTACTCTTTGGGTGCATTTATCGCAGGAATGATTATTGCCGAGACGAAATATCACTATAAAGTCGAATCAGAGATAGCACCTTTTAAAGATCTGCTTCTGGGAACATTCTTTGTTGTTGTAGGAATGAAGATAGATGTTTTTTTATTTGTGGAAAATATAGAACTGATAGTAGGACTCTTTTTACTGATTTTACTTGTAAAAACAGCACTTATCTACCTGCTCTTAAAATTTTCATACAGTAATGCAAATGCTCTTAAAACTGCTTTGGCACTCTCTCAGGTAGGAGAATTCTCTTTTGTTATTTTCGCATTAGCATCATCTGGGCATCTTGTCGATGAGCATATAGCATCACTGATGGTTCTTGTTGTCATCTTATCTATGGTCGTGACTCCATTTTTTATTTCACATATCAGTGAAATAGTGGACAAGTTTATAAAAGAGAAAGATATAGTCAGTGATTTTTCAAAACTGCAAGACCGTGAAAATCATGTCATAGTTTGTGGATATAGTGTGGTTGGTAAATTTGTTACAAAACATTTAGAAGAACTTGATGCACCTTTTGTTGTTATAGATAACTCCAATAAGCATGTAAAAGAGGCTCTACAAGATGATTTGGAGGCTTACTTGGGTGATGCTGCAAAAACATCTATTTTGGAAGCCTTACATATTGAAAAAGCTGCTGCTATTATAGTGACTTTAGATAATATTGAGAAAAAACGTTTGATATGTGAAGCAGTTTTAAATCACAGTAAAGATGCAAACCTTATAGTAAAAATAACTTCACTTGAAGAGAAAGAGAAATTGGCAGATTTAGATATTACGACTATTGTGGATGGAAAGGTCGAAGTTGCCCGAGTACTTGTTGAGCGAATGTTGACGTGCCAACTACACTATCGTTAGGCTAAACGCAGGAGTTAGTTCCCGCGTGAACCCGGTTTGATAGCTTGGCTGCCATCTTTACAAAGAGGACACTCCTCTGGAGCGTACATCTCAAATGTAAAGTCAGCAAGTGCAAAAAATGGAATGTCTTGAGGCAGTTTACAGTTAGGTTTTGTCTCTATATTGCTACCTTCTCTATGGCAAAAACCACGGTTAGCTAGTGCTGCAACACCGACAATCTCTCCACCTAGCTCTTTTACAACAGCGGCTGCTTCCATAGCACTTCCACCTGTTGTAATAATATCCTCACACATCAGTACTTTCTCTCCGGGTTTTATCTCAAAACCACGACGAATAGTCATTGTACCGTCAACCCTCTCAGCAAAGATAGAGCGTACATCAAGTGCAGTCGCAAGTGCAAAACCAGCGATGAGACCTCCAAGAGCAGGAGCACATACCGTATCAACTTCTAAGCCGCTTGCCTTTATCTGTTTTGCAAGTTCATCAGCTAAAAGTTTTGCTGTTTTTGGATCTTCTAAAACTTTTGCAGATTGAAGATAAAATTGTGAATGATTTCCAGAGCTCAGTTTAAAGTGACCCTCTAAAAGAGCATCTGCATCCATATATATTTTTTTAATGTCCACATTAAACCTTTAATATTTCAGCTTCTTTCTCTTTTAAGATGCTGTCTACTTTTGAGATGTATTTGTCTGTAATTTTTTGAATGTTATCTTGAGCAGATTTAGATTCATCTTGTGTGATCTCTTTCTCTTTTTCAAGTTTTTTTATTTTATCATTTGCATCACGTCTGTCATTTCTGATAGAAACTTTTGCATTCTCACCCATTGTTTTCATCTGTTTTACAGAGTCTTGACGCTGTTCAACTGTCATTGGAGGGAAGAAAAGTTTGATTTGATCGCCATCATTATTTGGATTTACTCCAATATTAGCACCTTGAATAGCACTCTCAATATCAGATAAGAGATTCTTCTCCCAAGGATTGATGACGATTGTCGTTGCATCTGCAGCAATTACAGAACCAACCTGATCAAGTGGAGTTGGAGTTCCATAGTAGTCAATTTTTACATTGTCTAAAACAGAAGTAGTAACTTTTCCTGTTCTGAGTGTTTTAAAATCTCTTTGCATATGTTCGATGCTTCCTTGCATCTTTTTTTCACATGTCTCATATATCTCGTTTAACATTCTTTTTCCTTGAATTGTATGAAAATAAATTGCGTTATTGTAGCGAGAAATATTTTAAGAGCGAGTAAAAGAAAAAAGTTTTGAAAAAGGAGGGAGGAATAGCACTATAATTTAATAGTTGCAAAGATGCAACTATTTTGAACTATTCGTCTCTTGTGCAGATGGTGCTACAACAGCAGGTGCCGCAATATTTGTATCTTCTATAATATCATCTACAACTGAAGATTGTGCAGATTGTGAATACATGTATCCGAGTGTAATAGTGTTTATTACAAACAAAAGCCCAATCGTAAACGTTGCTTTGGCTAAAAAGCTATTTGGTCCTTTAGCACCAAAAACAGATTCATTTGAGCCACTATAAGCACCAAGTCCAATGCTTGAACTTTTTTGCAACAGTACAGCTATAACCAAAATAATAACCAATACTATTTGTACGATAAGTAAAAGACTAGTAGTCATAAATAATTTCCTAAATTAAAAGTGGCGAATTATATCTAAAAAAAGCTATATTATCAAACTAAATAGTTTGGTAAAATATATCTCACTAAAAAGAGGGTATAATTGCATACTAATATAAAAACTCTTTTAAGGCTAAAATTTGAAAAATTTGAAAATTATATTTTTTATTTTGATTGTGGCGATGGTAGCTGTATCTCTCTTTATCTCACTTGATAAACGTGAACTAAAAGAAGCTAAACCAACGGTTGGGGTAACTACTTTTGCACTCTATGATATTACTAAACATATAGCTGCTGATACGATGAATATTATTAATATTTTACCTTTTGGTGTAGATCCTCATAGCTTTGAACCGACACCAAAGCTTATGATCAGTATTCAAAAGAGTGCTGTTGTTTTTTATAGCGGGGCAGGACTAGAGCCGTGGACGACTAACTTTAACTTCTCTCACAAGGCTGTAAATATAAGCAAGTATGTAAATTTGCGAGAGCTGCAAGAGGATGAACACGAAGAGCATCACCATGCACATGAAAGTGGTCTGGATCCTCATTACTGGCTGGATTTTTCCAATATGAAAAAAGCGACTTCGGTGATTACGCAGGAGCTGATACGTCTATCACCTCAAAACAAAAAACTATATCTTCAAAATCAGCAAAAATATTTTGATATGCTTAATAAATTAGATATAAATTATAAAAAAACACTCTCAAACTGTAAAAACGATACGGTTGTTGTGAGTCACAATGCATTAGGTTATCTCGCTAAAAGATACCATTTTAAAGTTGAGTCACTTACAGGTCTCTCTCCCGAAGCAGATCCGAGTGCACAAGATATTAACAGAATTTTCACAGATATAAAAGAAGAGGGAATCAGAACTATATTTTTTGAAAATTTTGTAAATGACAAGTTGATTAAATCTATTGCACATGATGCACAAATCAAGTTTGAACTTTTTGAACCTTTGGGAAATATAACAGCAGATGAAGCGAAAGCCGGTTTGACATATGAAGATATTATGAAAAAAAATCTTAAAAAATTATCTGAGGCTCTGCAGTGTCGCTAAATTTTAAAGTTCCTATCTTTGATGTTAAAAATTTAAGTTTTAAAGTACGGGATCAGCTTATTTTAGAAAATGTCTCTTTTGAGATATTTAGTGGAGAGTATATTGCTATTATTGGACCCAATGGCGGAGGGAAAACAACACTGATACGTCTGCTTTTAAATCTTGAAAAAGCGAGTTCTGGTGAAATTAAAATTTTTGGAAAAAAGTTAAAAGATTTTAAAGAGTGGTATAAAATAGGTTATGTCCCACAAAGGGCGACCTTGGTAGATGAAACTTTTCCTGCTACAGTTGAAGACATAGTTAATATGGGACGAGTAGCAAGAAGAGGTATTTTTACGGGTATGAGTGCTGAAGATAAGGCAAAAGTTCGTGATGCTATGATTAAAATGGATATTTTGGATCTAAAAGAGCGAATGGTGGGAACACTTTCAGGCGGACAGAGACAAAGAGTAATGATAGCAAGAGCTTTGGCTTCTTCTCCAAAGATTCTTATTCTGGACGAACCAAATACCGGTGTTGATATTGTTTCCCAACAAAGATTTTATGAACTTTTAGCGAAACTTAACAAAGAAGAGAATATAACTATTTTGTTTATTACGCATGATATTGGGGTGATTGCAGATGATATAGGAAGACTTTTTACTATTAATAGAAAAGCAACAATCTGTAATGATCCAAAAAAACTTCTAAGTTGTGATGAAGTAAGTGACTTGTATGGAATTCCTGCACACTCTCTTGCAAATCACAAGCATGAGCATTAAAGGTGAAGTATGTTTGAAATGTTAAGTTATGATTTTATGCAAAGAGCTTTCATAGCTGGTTTGTTCATAGCTACACTTGCTTCCATCAGTGGTACTTTTGTTGTGCTTAAACGCTACTCTCTTATGAGTGAGACATTAGCGCACTCTGCTTTGGTTGGAGTTGCAGTTGGACTTGTTGCAGGATACAATCCATTATGGGTAGCTGTAATCGTTTCTATTCTTGCTGCTTGGCTGATAGAGTATCTCCGCAGTGCTTTTTCCATCTACAGTGACGCTGTACTCTCTATTATACTTTCAGGTTCATTGGCTTTGGCCGTTATTATCGTATCTTTAGGGGGTGCATTTAACAATTCGCTTTTTTCCTATCTTTTTGGTTCTATTCTTGCCGTGAGTGATGCCGATGTCTATACTATTGTTGGTTTTGGTACGCTCTCTTTGGCATTTTTACTGCTTTTTTCAAAAGAGCTGTATTTTATAGCGTATGATGAAGAGGTGGCAAAAACAAGTGGTATAAAGGTCAAGTTTCTTAATTTTTTACTCGTAACTGTTGTTGCAATTATCATAGCACTCTCAATTCGTGTAGTAGGAAGTCTGCTAATAAGTGCTCTCATGGTTATTCCTACCGTTGCTGCTTTACAATACCGTGTTGGTTTTAGAAATACACTTTTCATTGCACTTTTCTTTGCACTCTTTAGTGTAATCTTTGGTATGAGCCTGTCATACTATTTTTCACTGCCTTCAGGGGCTACGATAGTACTCTCTGTAATTGCTATATTTATTATCTCTTTGGTGATTAACAAGCGATGAAAGTAAGCTCAGAGTTCTCAAAGTATGCAAATCATTACAATACTTATAATGTAATACAAGAGAAGGTTGCTGATAAACTTTTATCAATGGTAGATGGAAAGCCTCAACATATTTTAGATTTGGGTTGTGGTAGCGGTGCCTTATCAAAGCGTATTACGTGGAAATATAAAAAGTTAATTGGTGTTGATTTTGCCCCGGGAATGTTAGAGATACATCCAAAATCCAAGCATATTGAGTGTGTATATGGTAATTTCAATGATGCAGCACTGTTTGAAACACTCCATACATATAGTTTTGATTATATTTTATCTGCATCAGCACTACAGTGGTCTCAAAACATAGAAGAGACCTTTAGGCAGATTCACAAATTGAATGCTCCTGTCGCGTTAGCTGTTTTTACTGCGAATACTTTTAAAACGCTTTACAAAACAGCTTCTTTAGAACCATTATTACCCTCAAAAGAGGAACTAAATAGAATTCAAAAACAATATTTTAATGCTAGTTTTGAAGTTGTTCAATATAGATTGGAGTTTGAAAATGTACGAGAGATGTTTCGTTATATTAAACGCAGTGGTGTGAGTGGATCACGAAATGTATTGAGTTTTAAAGAGATGAAGCAACTTATGCAGGAATATCCTACTAATTATTTGGAATTTGAAGTAGTGTTTATTACATCATAAGTGATTTAAAATAACTACTTTTTCCAAATTGTATAGTTCATAACGTATATTTTTAAAGTTTTCACTATATGTAATGTTTTGTAATTTATAAAGTTCTTCCAAAACTCTTGCTGACTCTTGAGCTCTTTTGAAGTTTGCAGTTAAGATAGTTGTAATACTGTCTCTGTTTTGTTCACTCTTTGTCGAAGCACGCAGTACGTCATTGATACTATCACGATGTTCTAGAAGTTCTTTTGTCTCTTGGATTCTTGCTTTATGTCGGAGTGATTTGAGTTGTGAAGCGAGTTCTTTGTTGTTGTCTTTATATCGTAAGATATCTTCAACAACACGAATACCCTCTTTCAGACGGTTAAGGTTGGCATCGATCACCCGATAAAGTTCGGGTGAAAGAGAGTTAGTCTTCATTTCCAAAGATACCAAATAGTTGAAGTAGTGCTATAAAGATATTTAAAAAATCTAAATAGAGTGCAATAGCACCATCAATTGGAGTTTGATAAGCACCATTCATAATATTTTGTGTATCATAGATAACTAAGATACTAAATAAAATAACAACTGCTCCGGCAATAATGATTTGAATCATTGGATTACCGAGAAAGATATTTAAAATTGAAAAACCAATGATTACAAAAAGAGCAATCATTAATGGTTTTCCGTAACCAGTAAAATCTTTTGTGCTTTTAATTGCGAAAAAACTCATCGCACCAAAAACAACTGCGGTCATTGCAAAAGCATTCCCGACTATAGCGCCCCCACCGTTCATTCCAAGTGTGTAAGAGAGCAGTGGTGCTGTTGTTAGACCAGTAACGAATACAAAAGCAAACATAACAAGTAAGTTAATTCCAGGTTTGTTTTTTACAAACTGAAGTCCTATTAAAAGCCCAATCTCTAAAAAGAAGAGTGGCCACATCATTGATGCTATACTACCCGCAAGGGGTACACCTACATATGCTCCTACAGCACCTGCCATCATAGAAGCAGCAAAAAGTTTATACGTCTCTTTTACAAAAGATACTATCTGCGCTTCACTACGGTTTTGTGTTTGATAAGCATAAGAGTTACCTCTTGCATAATCACGATCATAAAGTCCCATAATAAATTCCTTATATATCTTTCTTTATTAAGATATTTTTTAATTTATTGAATTCTATAGATAAAGTGTAAATGAATAGCAACAAGATACTATATATATAGATTCAAAATTCTTATATAACAAAAGAAAACAAGCTTTACGTTTAGAAAACATTTCCAAATTCC
>CAZCMR010000007.1:0-56357 GCA_964499805.1 uncultured Sulfurimonas sp. | reverse complement strand
ATTATGAATAGACAAGAGTATATAAACGCAGTAGAAAAATTAAATCTTTGGGCATACCATTACTATGTTTTGGATGATCCGATCATGAGTGATGAAGGGTATGACAGGCTCTACCATAAAGTTGTAAAGTATGAAGAGATGCACCCTGATGAGGTGCTTAAAAACTCTCCTACACAAAGAGTAGGGGATGTGCTCAAAGAGGGTTTTACAAAAGAAAAACACCTCTCTCGTATGTGGTCACTTGAAGATATTTTCGATGCTGAGGGCTTACAAAAGTGGCTTGAGAAGACCTACAGACTTGACAGTAATGTCAGCTTCTACTGTGAGCCGAAGTATGATGGAGCGAGTCTGAATCTCATTTATGAAAACGGTGAACTCATCAAGGGTATCACACGGGGTGATGGGAGTGTCGGAGAGCTTATTACTCAAAATGTCAGAACCATCCGCAGTGTTCCTTTGAGTATTGAGCACAAAGAGCTTATCGAGATTCGGGGAGAGGTTGTTATCTTCAAAGATGAGTTTGAACGCATCAACAAAGAACGCCTCAAAAAGGGTGAAGCACTCTTTGCAAACCCTCGAAACGCAGCGGCAGGAAGTCTGCGTCAACTTGACCCGAAGATCACGGCAGAGAGAAATCTTGTATTTTTACCGTATGGTGTGGGGATAAACTCACTCGAGCATAAACTCTTGAGTGACAAGATGAGCTACATCTATGAGCTTGGCTTTAAAAAACCGCCTCTTCGTGCAGTGACAAAAGGGTATGACGAGATAGAAGCGATTTATGAGCAGATGCAAAAAGAG
Organism: uncultured Sulfurimonas sp.; assembly: GCA_964499805.1. GTDB lineage: Bacteria > Campylobacterota > Campylobacteria > Campylobacterales > Sulfurimonadaceae > Sulfurimonas. The sequence continues at coordinate 55,556 of CAZCMR010000007.1, read as the reverse complement.
CGTGAGAGCTACCCGATGATGCTTGATGGTATGGTTGTCAAGGTAAATGAAATAGCCGCGCAGATAGACATGGGCTACACTGTAAAAGTACCGCGTTGGGCAGTGGCATATAAATTTCCTGCAGTTGAGAAGGTAACTACACTCAAAGATATCATCCTGCAAGTGGGAAGAACGGGTGCTGTCACACCTGTTGCGATAGTAGAGCCTACTGAGATAGAGGGTGCCGTGGTCGAGCGAGCGACACTGCATAACTTTGACGAGATAGAGCGAATGGACATACGCATCGGTGACAAGGTCATCATCCTGCGTAGCGGGGATGTCATACCTAAGATAGTAAAAGTTCTTACAGATGAGCGCAACGGCAGTGAGATCAAAGTAGAACGACCGAAGAACTGTCCTGTCTGTGGGAGTGAACTTTTACAAGAAGAGGTGCTTATCAAGTGTCAAAACCTCAAATGTGAAGCCCGTGTTGTAAACTCCATCATCTATTTTGCTTCCAAGCCGTGTCTGAACATTGATGGTTTGGGTATAAAGATAGTAGAGCAGTTATTTAATACAGGATTGGTTCGCAGTGTACTTGATCTCTTTGAGCTAGACATGGAGAAACTGCTGCGTTTAGAGGGATTTAAAGAAAAAAAAGCACAAAATCTTCTCAACGCAATCGAGAGTGCAAAGGGGAGTGAACTGTGGCGTTTCATTAATGCTCTTGGAATCGAGCATATCGGTGAAGTGGCATCTAAGATGATAGCACAGGCCTTTGGCATGGAGTATCTAAACGCAGACAAAGAAGCACTTGTAGCCATAGACGGCATAGGTGATGAGATGGCTGAGAGCTACTTGGAGTTTATGCGTGTAAACGGTGAAACGGTCAAAAAACTCGAACTTATCTTGGAACCAAAAGCACCAGAGCAAAAAGAAGAGGCAAAAGAGAATCCGTTTAAGGGCAAGACCGTGGTACTTACGGGAACGATGAGTGAGAGCCGCGGAAAAATTAAAGAGATGCTCGAAGCTTTGGGTGCAAAAGTAAGTGGAAGTGTCAGTAAAAAGACAGACTATGTTATCTACGGAGAAGATGCAGGGAGTAAGTATGACAAGGCAGTGAGCCTTGGTGTAAAAACACTTACAGAAGATGAAATGCGGGAGTTACTGTCGTGAGACTAGATACTTATCTGGTAGAAAAAAAGTTCTGTGAGAGTCGTACAAAAGCACAGAACATCATTAAAGATGCTCTTGTGAGTGTCAATGAAAAAGTAGTGAAAAAACCATCTTTTAGAGTAGAAGAGGGTGATAGTGTTGCGGTGACAGAGCATAAGAGCTATGTCTCACGTGCTGCTTACAAACTGCTCTATTTTTTAGAAGAGATCGGGCTTGATGTTTCAGAGAGAGTTGCCCTTGACATCGGTTCATCTACGGGTGGATTTACGCAGGTGCTTTTAGAGCGTGGTGTAAAAGAGGTGACTTGTGTGGATGTCGGGCATGAGCAACTGCACCACTCCCTGCGCGCAGATAAGCGTGTGGATGTGCATGAGGGGTGTGACATTCGTAAGTTTGAGACACAAAAAAGCTTTGATTTGGTAGTGAGTGATGTTGCGTTTATCTCTTTGCTTTACATATTGGATGATGTTGAGAGACTTGCACAGAGTGATATTATCTTGCTTTTTAAACCGCAGTTTGAAGTAGGGCGTGAAGCAAAACGCGACAAAAACGGTCAGGTAGTGGATAAAAAGGCCATAGCAAGAGCTATGCAGAGGTTTGAAGATGCCGCTGCGTTTAAGGGGTGGAGCCTTCTGCATAAAGCTCCTGCAAAACTCGCAGGAAAAGAGGGAAATCAGGAATGGTGTTATCACTTTTTAAAATAATTATATTTTTTTTACCAATAATTTTCCCTCGATAACATCATATAAGACTTGCTTTTTAGCAGTTGGTTTGAAATAAATACCATTTTTATATCTCAAATGTTACTAAAGCTCTATTGATTATATCGGGGATATATACTATAATGTAAGAAAGTGACTTTTTAGATTAGAGGTAGCGATGAGAGAGACCACATCCATAGCAATTGGTGGATTTGACGGTATGCATATTGGGCATCAGGCTCTGTTTAATGAGTTGGATGAAAACGGTACGATAGTGGTGATAGAGACAGGCTATGCGAACCTGACTCCAAAACATTTCCGTAAAAGATACACACATCACAAGATAGTTCATCTTGAACTTGATGACATACGTCATCTTGATGGAAAAAAGTTTGTCGAGTTTTTGAAGATGAACTTTCCAAAGCTCAAAAAGATAGTAGTCGGCTATGATTTTCATTTTGGCAAAGACAGGAAACATTCGCATGCTGATCTAAAAGAGATCTTTGAAGGGGAGGTTGTTGTGGTAGAAGAGGTGAAACATAATAATGATTCTGTACATTCACACAAGATACGTGCAAAACTTCAGATCGGGGACATCAAAGGTGCAAATGAGTTTCTTGGGCACAACTATAGTATTGTCGGAGAGAGGATAGACGGGCAGGGGCTTGGCTCACGTGAGCTTGTTGCGACGATAAACCTTGAAGTAAAAGATTTTTTACTGCCTAAAGAGGGTGTTTATGTCACACTTACCCGTCTTGATGATGAAGAGCATTTTCATCCATCAGTAAGTTTTATCGGGCATCGGGAGAGTACTGATGGCAGTTTCGCGGTGGAGAGTCACATACTTGACGGTGAAGTGAAGTGTGAGAAAAAAGCAGAGATCAGTTTTGTGGATTTCATACGAAACAATGAGAAATTTGACTCGCTGGATAAGTTAAACGCAGCGATAAAAAAAGATATCGCAAAAGCGAACAAAGAGTTGCAAAGACTCGCATTATAAGGAAAAAAGTGCAAAGAGAATATTTAGAAGACAAAGAGAAGATAAACTTTAAATTTGAGCAGAACAAAGAGGACTTTATCGTTGAAGAGCTTCCCAGAAAGTTCAGCGGACGAGGAAATTTCCTCATACTGAAAGTACAAAAGGTAGAACTCACCACGTGGGATATGATAGCTGCGTTTGCGCAGTTCTTAAACGTAAGTGCTGAGAAGATCGGCTATGCGGGTTTAAAAGATAAGCATGCAACAACGACGCAGTACATAAGCATAGAGTCCAAGTATGAAAAGACACTCAAAAAATTCAAACATCCTCAGATAAAGATACTAAGCATCACAAGAGACAAGTACTCTATCCGTATGGGTGATCTTGTAGGGAACAGATTTATCATTAACCTTTTTGAGGTGGATAAGATCGAAGCAGGACAGATAGAAAAAAGAGCGCTCAAGTCTGTGAAAAACGGACTGCCGAACTACTTCGGATACCAGCGTTTTGGTCGTGATGAAGATTCGATAGAACAGGCAAAGGCGATGATAGCAGGAGATCTCTACATCGAAGATACGAAACTTAAAAAGTTTCTCATCTCTATCTATCAGAGTGTTTTTTTCAATGAGTGGCTCAAGGAGAGAGTGATTCTCTCACGTGAAAAGAACGGCGGGAAGTTTTTGCTCTTGGAAGGAGATGTGTATCTCTCAAACGAAGATAAGCTCTTTACACCAAAGAACATTCCGCAAAAAGATTTCGATGCGCATAAAGTAGTACCGACAGGTCTTTTGTGTGGTCGTGATGTTTTTCGTGCAAGAGGTGCAGCAAGAGAGATAGAGGAGAAGTACGATGATGAGTTTTTGTATGATAAAGGTCTGCGCCGTGAGGCACTTGTTTTTCCTAAAGATTTAGTGCTTGATTATAAAAACAATTTTGACATCTTAAAGGTGAGCTTTTCTCTGCCAAAAGGTGCTTATGCGACTGTATTTTTAGAAAACATTGCAAATAAAAACTTCACAGCAAAAATGGTAAAGTCCTCTTTGAAGAAGCGGTAGTCTCTACCAATCTTCCTCTTCATCGTTAATGTCCGCATCATCGTAAGGGTCCATGTGGATGAGGATATGGACTTTTCTATCTTCATTAAAAAGCTGTTTTATCTTCAACTCGACTTTGTCTGCAATGGTATGTGCATCATAGAGTGAGATACTTACATTAAAAACTGCATGAAAAGAGATGAAAACATGGCTTCCTGAGATTCTTGTTCTTAAGTAGTGGTAGTTTGTAATCTCAGGCTCTTCTTTTAAAATTGCGACAATTTTTTCTACCTCCTCTTTTGGAAGAGAAACATCAAGAAGCATTAAAACTCCCTCTTTTACGATAGGAATAGCGGAGTAGATCATATAGATCGCGATAGCAATACCTAAAATAGGATCGATAAGTTCCTCACCCGTATAGTGTACTGCTACTAGAGCGATAAGAACTGCTGCGTTTGAGAAGAGGTCTGTTTTATAGTGCAGGGCGTCTGCACGGATGACCATGTTGTTTGTTTTTTTAGCAACATATGTTAAAAAAAATACAAGAAGTGCTGTGATAACTATGGAGACGAGCATTACAAAGATACTCTCCTGCATATACTGCATCGCTTCAGGGTGAATGATTTTTGAGATGGCCTCATAGAGAATAAAAAGTGCAGAGAGTGAGATGATAGTTCCCTCAATCACCGCGGCTAAAGGCTCTAATTTGCTACGTCCAAAGTGGAACTGTTCATCCGGGTCTTTGTCTGAGTTATGAAGTGCAAAGTAGTTAAAGAGTGAAACAGTCAGATCTAAAAGACTGTCAATTGCTGAAGCAAGTACAGCAATGGAACCGCTCAACACTCCAACAGTTAATTTAATAAGTACCAATAGTGCAGCAACGCTACTTGAAGCGAGGGTGGCTTTCTTTTCTAAACGCAATAGATTCTCCCAGATAATTTAGATACAATTATATTTAAATTTATATACAAAAAGCATAAAATGAACATAGAACAATTACGAAAAGAACGACAAAAATGGATGACGTGGAAAAATATTGCTCCTTTGCGGGAAATGGTAGATAATCTTGATGATATTTCGTGTGAAGTTGAACTTGGAGATGTGGTAAAGATATCTGCTGCGTTTGATGAAGCAAAGATATATGAAGATGCAAAACTACTTATGCCTTGGCGCAAAGGTCCTTTTCAAATAGGTGAGACCTACATAGACAGTGAGTGGAAAAGCAATGTAAAGTACAATCTTTTACGTCCGCACTTTAATTTAAAAGATAAAAAAGTTGCCGATATAGGGTGTAACAACGGATACTATATGTTTCGTATGCAAGAGGATGAACCTGCACTTTTAGTTGGCTTTGATCCATCGCCAATATATAAAACGCAGTTTGATTTTATCAACCATTTTGTCAAAAGTGACATAGTCTATGAACTTTTGGGTGTTGAACATCTGGAGTTTTATGAAGAGAAGTTCGATACTATCTTCTGTTTGGGTGTACTCTATCACAGAAGCGATCCTGTTGCAATGTTAAAGTCACTCTATAAAGGGCTGGATAAAAAGGGTGAGGTGATTTTAGATACTTTTTATATTGATGGAGATGAAGAGATAGCATTGTGTCCTGAGTCAAGTTACTCAAAAATTCCAAATATCTACTTTGTACCGACGATTAAAGCATTGAAAAATTGGTGTCTCAGAGCTGGTTTTAATGATTTTGAAGTGTTAGAGACCTCTGTTACTGACGCAGGGGAGCAGAGAAAAACTGAGTGGATAGAGGGGCAATCTTTGGAAGATTTCTTGGATGAGAGTGATAAAACAAAAACAGTCGAAGGATATCCTGCTCCACAGAGAGTTTATGTAAGATTAATTAAGGATAAAAAGTAATGACATCAGAAAAAGAAGAGCTAGAGATAGAAGATTACAGAGATGATGCTGAACAGGTGCTAGTGCAGACACATGCACGTATCAATCAAAATTTGTGCGGTGAGATTATAAAGCTTGAAGTAGGATATGTGGAAGTGAGACTCTCTACTTTACCTGAAATGCTTGCTGATGATGTGGGGCTTATTCATGGTGGGTTTGTCTTTGGAGCAGCTGATTATGCGGCTATGCTTGCTGTAAATGAGAGAAATGTCGTTCTTGTTGCGAGTGACTGTCAGTTTTTATCTCCTGTAAAATTAAATGATGAAGTGAATGTAGTTGCTCGAGTTCGCCATAAAGAGGGGCGTAAACGCAATGTGCATGTAGAAGCGTTTGTTCTTGATATTAAAGTTTTTGAGGGTGAGTTTAAGACTGTTATTACCGAAAAACATGTTTTGAAGTTGAAACTTTTGGACGCGCAAGAAGAGGCGAGTGGAACACACCCTGAAGAGGATGCATAAGCTAGTTTTTTGCTGTAAGTAAAAAGACTCCAAAATCTTTATGTGGCTTGTTAATTGTGTTGATATTTTCAATTTCAACATCTTTAAAGCCACTTTTTTCCACTATTGTACGAAGTTCATCTTCTTTAAATCCAAAATGGTGTACACCTGTATTGTCCGAGTGAAAAGTTCCATCTTCATCTTCTAAATCTGCAATGGCTATAAAACCGCCTTTTTTAATATTTGTATATATTGTCTGAAAAAAAGCTTCTAAATCCTCTACATGGTGCAGGGTCATAGAACTTACCAATCCGTCAAAAGTCTGAGTAAGCGGCTTTTTAATGATGTCTTGCTGTAGTGGAACAATGCTTAGCGTATCACTGTTTTTCTCTTTGAGCTTTGCTAGCATGCCTGCAGAGGTGTCTACTCCGTAAACCTGTTTTGCTTTTTTTGCTATCTCAAATCCTAAAAGTCCCGTTCCCACACCAAAGTCAATAATCTCCATCTCTTTTGTAAGCGTGATTTTTTTTTCAATCGCTTGAGCTATTACTTTTGCTCCATTGACGCGAATATCACCGTTGTCCCAGTGCTTTGCTCTTGTATCAAATGTACTCATAGTTGTTGTATCCAGTATGGCGCGTATTGTTGCTCCTGTTTTATGGTTGTAGTACCACCGTGTCCGGGATAGATGGTTTTGTCAAAATTTAGTTCTTGAAATTTTTGCAGAGATTTTTTCATATCTGCTGCGTTTGAGTAGGGAAAGTCCGTCCGTCCTATACTACGCTCGAAGATAAAATCACCGCTAAACATCGCATCATCTATCTCAATGGTTGAACTCCCCGGAGTATGTCCCGGAAAATGACGGAATTTTATCTTGATACCTTCAATATCTAACTCTTCATCATCTTCGACAAGTACATCGGGTGTGGAAGGTGGCAGGTCAGGCATCCATGAAGATGAATTTAAAAGCATTGCATCCTCTTTGGGGGTGTAGAGTTTTATTCCGAGCTCTTTTTGCAGCTGGGCATTACTCCAGACATGGTCAAAATGACCGTGTGTATTTAAAATAGCTATGGGATTTGTAATATTTGCTTTTACCCAAGATGTTGCATCAACACCCGGGTCAATGATGATATCTTTGCCATCTTTTGTAACAATATAACAGTTTGTTTGATATGGTCCCATCGGTTGGACTTTAATTTGCATACTCTAATCTCTTTTTTAGACGGATTATAGCATTATTTGATTATGGATTTTTATAAAGAATTAGAATTAATACTGGAGTCAAAATCTCCCAAAGAAAAGATAGAAAAGTTTCTGCTTTTTTATGAGAAGTTTCAAAGCAATACTCTTGTTTTTGAAGAGAATTTCACTCCAAAAGAGTTTGAACAACCATCTTATAGCTGCGTTTGTAAAACCGTACCTCCTCAAAATGTACCTAAACGCAGTAACCTTACTCTAAAAGAGGGACAGATAAACTTGCTACATGCCATAGCACATATAGAGTACAGTGCTATTGATTTGGCTCTTGATGGTGCCTACAGATTTCAGGGTATGCCACGTGAGTACTATTCGGATTGGCTGGAAGTCGCAGAAGATGAGATTCGGCATTTTTTAATGATTGAAAAGCTACTCAATGAGCTTGGTGCAAAATATGGAGATGTCGAGGTTCATGATGCACTTTTTGAGGCGAGTCAAAAGACACAAACTCTCTTGGAACGAATGGCAGTTGTGCCGAGATATCTTGAAGCAAATGGGCTTGATGCAACTCCCATGATACTAAAAAAGTTAAAAAAGCTGCCAAAGAGTGAGATGATTGAGAAGATTATTGCTAACTTGGAAATAATCTTATATGAAGAGGTTGATCATGTCAAAAAAGGTGATGTGTGGTTTAAATATGCGTGTAAAAAAGAAGAGAAGCTAGAAAGTATCTATTTTGAAATTATTAAAAAGTTCTATCCACGAGGATTTTTGCGTCCAAATGATTTAAATATAGTGGCAAGAAAAGAGGCAGGATTCTCCTGCTCAGAACTTCAAGTAATGGCAAAAAAAGAGGTTTGCTAAACCCTCTTTTTATCTTTTATAGAGATATAAACCTACTGCTTGAAGTTTTTTTCCGCTAATATGACCACAAAGTTTTTTATTTGATACAAATGCTTTTGCTTCTGCAATAGAACTAAACTTTTTATCTGTTTTTTTACACATTTTATTGTAGATCATTTGACCTTTTTGCGCCATTATTGCCTGTTTTTTTGTGATCATTCTAGCATCATTTGCAAAATCTTTTTTTGCTTCTGCATATGCTTCACTAAAGTTCATAACCTTTCCGCCAAATTTTTTGGCAAATGCCTCAGCATCTTTTTTATTTGCAAATGCATATTTACTGACCATGCTCATAGTTCCTTTTTTACTAGAACCTACAACATAGTATGCTTTTGTTGCATCGATAAATTTAAGAGATTTTACATCTACTACTTTTATATCTGTTAGTTTTGCATGATTTAACTCTTTATCCTCTACTAAACAGTGCAGAGAACAGTATTGCTTTTCTTTATCATTGACATGTGCTGCATGGTTTGTTTTGTAAAACATAGGAAGGTTCATGCCACAGACATGGCAGAATTTCTTTTCATTTCCTTTTTGAACCAATGTGGCTTTTTGGGGAGCAACAGATTGAAAAAGTTTTATGATCTTATCTGCGTTTAAAACGATCAGTGAGCTGGTTACTATTAGACCTGCTAATAGTATTTTGATGGCTTTCATTGTATTCCTTCATATTAAATTATCATATTGTATGGAATAATTGTTACAGCAGTGTTAAGTTAGGATTACTTCTCTTTCATAAAGGAGCTTGTATCTGTGTAGTAGTCTCGAATCTTTAAAAATTCATCAAGATGTTCAAAAAAGATCTCGATAAGTTTCGGGTCAAAATGTTTTCCTTTTTCCTCTTTTAGGAGTTTAAATATCTTATCATCACTCCATGCTGCCTTATAGCATCTTGCCGATCCCAGTGCATCAAATACATCTGCTATAGCCGTAATACGCCCATAAATATGGATATCTTCACCCTTAAGTCCCCTCGGATAACCACTTCCGTCGTACTTTTCATGGTGCTCATAAGCGATGATAGCAGCTGTTTTTAGTAGTGGTTTATCAGAGTCTCTAAAGAGTTCATAGCCGATATTTGCATGTGACTTCATAATTATCCACTCTTCATTTGTTAATTTCCCCGGTTTGTGTAAAATGTAATCAGGAATACCGACCTTACCGATATCATGCATTGGAGAAGCATTTGTGAGGTAGTTTATCTCTTGTGTTGAGAGTCCATAGTAGCGGGCTAAAAGTTCAGAGTATTTTGCAACTCTTTTAACATGAAAACCTGTCTCTTTAGAGCGTGTTTCTCCGATTTCACCCATTCGGTATATGAGGTCCTTTTGTGTATGTTCCAGATCTTCATGCAGTTTGACAATATCAGTAATATCATTACGAATTGCAATAAACTCTTCGACCTCTCCTTTATAATCTAAAATAGGATTGATGGTTACTTCAACGATATAGTACCCTCCATCTTTTTTTTTGTTTTTGACAACTCCAAACCAAGGTTTTTTTGCCAAGATAGTTCTCCACATATCTTTAAAATCAGATTTTGGCATATCAAGATGTCTTACAATACTATGTGGTTTATTGAGTAATTCTTCTGCTTTATAACCGGAGATGGCACAAAATTTATCATTAACGTAGGTGATTTTGCCCTTTATATCTGTTTTTGAGACGATACTGCTTCTATCTACTGCATTTTTATACTGTTGCAAAAGACTAATGTTTCTAATAATATCATTCCTCAGTTTAAACCCAAGCAGGGCTGTAAATAGAGTGATAAAGATAAATAAAAGTGTCTCTATTACCAGTTCCAAAGTTGTAGTGTTGACTTTTTTATCAATATAGGTGTCAATAGCTAAAAGATAGTTTTGCTCCAGATTATAGAGTGCATCAATGACGGTGCTGCTTTTGCTAAACCATATATCCGGATTTTGAGAAATGTTTGTTACATGATGCTGTGTGTATTGTGTGAGAATAGCATCAATGTATTTATAGTTATGGGTTAAAGTAATTGTACGCAAAGTAGGATAAAATACAGGGGAGATAATCGCTTCAAACCTATGGAGTGAGAGATCGAACATTCCTTTTGCATGGATTGCTCTGTGTATAAGCTTAGCATCAAGCTTGTCTTGCACAAATATACCATTAAATGTACCGCGGATTTGCCCAAGAGCTTCCTTCATAAAAGAGAGGTCAATATAAGATTGCAGTCTGTTATTTAGGTAGAGATCATCAATATGGGTAGCAATTTGTAAATAGTTCGTTTGTAGTTGCTGAATTATATCTGTGTAGTAATCAAAAGATTGTTCTGTAGAGAGTTTTTGTGCATTCATTTTATCTCGTAAGAGAAGTAAACTTTTTCTCATCTCTGTATAGTGTTTTTTATGTGTGTGACATGTATGTAAAAAGTTTCTAAAAGAGAGATCAACATCTTTGCGTTTTAACAGAAGTTGAGTTTTGAATTTTTCTCCGTAACTGCCAATAAATCCACTGCTGAGACCACGCTCTTGCTGTAGGTCATTGATAAGGCGTGAGGTATTTTGTATTTTTACTATATTTATCTTGAGTGAGTGAAGTTCATTGCGTTTACTGTAAGCATTTATAATAAAAAAGAGAAAACCTATACTTATAATAATTGTTGGAATGAAAGTCAGATAGCGTAATTTATTTATAACTGTATTTGATTTTATGATTAAGCCTTTATAATAATCAGAATTATAGGAATTTTTTTTGTAATATTACTTAAAGAGTGTTACAAGATTGTTAAGGTTGCGAAATTTAGATATAATTTACTTTGTTAATAATTTTTAAAGGTTTAGTATATAATATGAGTAAATATTCGCAGATAACTGACTATCTTGTTCGTTTTTTAGATAATGAAGTACGAAAAACAGGAATTCAAAAAGTAGTAGTCGGTTTAAGTGGCGGGCTTGATTCTGCAGTCGTTGCGGTTTTGGCACATAAGGTATTTGGTGATGATCTGTTATGTGTAAAAATGCCGTCGCAATATTCATCGCAGAGTTCTTTGGATGATGCAGATGAACTTTGTCGGGATTTTGGATTGAGAAACATTACTTGCAGTATCGCTCCTATGCTTGAGGCATATGAGGAGATGCATCCCAATTTGAACAATTTACGAAAAGGGAATTTCTCATCACGTATGAGAATGGCAACACTTTTTGATATCTCCGCTCAGGAGAATGCTCTGGTTCTTGGAACAAGCAACAAAAGTGAATTGATGTTGGGATATGGAACACTTTATGGTGATTTGGCAAGTGCACTCAATCCTATCGGTGATCTCTATAAAAGTGAAGTATTCGAACTGGCAGAATATTTGCAAGTAACAAAAAGTATCATCAAAAAGCCGCCATCTGCAGATTTATGGGATGGACAAAGTGATGAGGCAGATTTGGGTTATACTTATAAAGAACTTGATAGTGCTATGAAACTTTATGTAGATGAGAGGATGCCTCGTGAAGAGATTGTAGCTTCTGGTATAGATGAGAAGATGTTAGATATGATAATCACAAGGATTTTTAGAAATCACTTTAAAAGAAAAATGCCCATTATCGCCAAGCTTACATCAAGAACACTGAATCATGATTTTAATTATCCTAGAGATATAACTTTATAAGAAAAGCAAGGAGATAGAATATGAAAGATTTAAAGATACCTTTTAGTAAATATGAAAGTTCGCGGAGTGCACATTCTAATGTCAGTGATGCATTAGATGGTGAAGATATCCATCAGGTAGAAGAACTTGAGAGTGAATTTTGTGACTATGTAGGTGCAAAGTATGCACTTGCCACTTCGCATGGGACATCTGCACTTCACCTTGCAATGCTTGCCTTTGATTTGAAGCGTGGCGATAAAGTTATATGTAGTGTAAATGCACACCCCAATGTACCTGAAGTTGTCCGTCACTTTGATGCGGAGCCGGTATTTATAGATATTGCAGAGGGGAGTTACAATATTGATTTAGACAAGCTGGAGAGATATCTGCAGGAGAATAAGTCAAAGAAACTAAAAGCGCTTGTTTTAACCCATCTTGGTGGAATAACTGTTGATCTGCAACGGGTTTATGCTTTGGCAAAAGAGTTTGGCATAAAAATTGTAGAAGATGCCAGTGAAGCACTTGGAACGACATATAATGGTACGAAAATCGGCTCTACAGGTGCAGATATCGTTACATTTAACTTCTCTCCTCATTTGAAAAAGAATATATGTAACGGTGGAATGTTGGTAACTGATGATGATGAGATAATAGAGCGTGCAAGACTGCTTGCAAATCATGCAATGGTTCGTGATGAAGATGCTCTAGAGTATATTTATGATGTTGTAGATATTGGAAATGACTACTCTTTGAGTCAATTAAACGCAGCATATATCCGTGCGCAAATCAAAGAACAGGATATAAATATTCAACGCCAACGTGAAATAGCACAAATGTACTCTAAAGAGCTTGATGGTGTAGATCATGTAACTATCCCTGATATGAGCAATAAAGAGAATCCATTTTCACTTTACATTATTAAAATCGATAAGAATAGGGACTCTTTTGCCGTCGCACTTAAAGATGAAGGAGTAGGTAGTGGTCTACACTATATTCCTCTGCATCTTTTGAGTTACTATAAAAGTAAATATGCACTTAGGGTAAATGATTTTCCAGTGGCTCTTCGTACATTTCAGCAGGTTCTTTCTCTGCCGATTTATGCAAGTATGAGTGATGATGAGGTGAAAACGGTCATAAAAACAGTGAAAAAAATTGCAAAAACAAGAGTATAAACGAACTTGAAAAAATCTTTCGTATTTTGGGTTGAGGAGTATTTCTACAACCCAAACCTTCTTCAGAAAATCATATCTATTTTTTTACTGCCTTTGAGCTGGTTCTATTGTCTTGTTATGTATCTGCGATTTCAATCCAAAACTCCAGAAGATTTTGGAATCAAAATCATAAGTGTTGGAAACCTGACTGTTGGTGGCAGCGGAAAGACTCCTTTGGTTACTGCGTTTGCACAAAAGTATCAAAAACCTGCCATTATTTTACGAGGTTACGGACGTAAATCAAGTGGAATGATAGTTGTAAAAGATGAAAAAGGTATCTTGTGTGATGTAGAAATTAGTGGTGATGAAGCGATGATATATGCAAAAAAGCTTTTAAACGCAGTAGTCATCGTGAGTGAAAATAGAAAAACAGCTATAAAAAAAGCAAAAGAGATGGGATGTGAGATTGTATTTTTAGATGATGCCTACTCTAAACATGATATCAAAAAAATCGACATTCTAATTGATGTAAAGACACAAAATAACTTTTGTCTGCCTTCGGGTCCCTACAGAGAGAGACTCTGGAGTACAAAGGATGCGCTTGTAGTTGAAGAAGAGATTGACTTTACCCGTATTGTAAAAGTGGTGGGTGCAACACAAAAAATGTCACTTGTCACTGCAATAGCAAGACCACAGAGACTAGACAGGTATTTGCCGGATGTCATAAACAGACACTACTTTGAGGACCATCACGCTTTTACGAAAGAAGAACTTTTAAAAATATTGGAGACCGACAGGGCAACGTCACTACTTGTAACTTTTAAAGATTATGTGAAGATAGAGCATTTTGGACTTCCTCTTTCTTTACTTGATTTGCAAATTGAAGTTAAAGATAAACTCATTAAAGAGTTTGAAAAATTGTAACAAAGCATTAAGTAAAAATTGATATAATCCTGAAAATTAAAATTAAAACAAAGAGGTTTACGATGAGCTATGCTGCTTTATTTGAAGATGAAGATGATATCTTTGGTGGTTCACCAAGATCAAAATTTATGGATGTAGTTTTTAATGCTAACAATGATATTGTAAGACAGGAACTAGAGAATTTTATAGAGAAAGTTGCTGTGATGGAATTAATGCTTGAAGAGCACGTAGGTGAAGATATTGACAGAGCTGTTGAAAACTACAAAGCTGCACACCTTGATGAAGTAAGTACAAAAACAAAAAGTCTTTATGTTGAGTTGATGGGTGCCGTACTCTCTCAAAGCGAATAGATATTGAAACTATTTTCAAGAGTTTTCTTAGCGGTACTGCTCTTTAGCAGTACTGTTTTTGCAAATAATTTTGCTTATGTGAAAGAAATTTCACTAAAAAAGGATGAGCAAAAGAAAATTCTTGTAAAATACGAGGGCAGAGAAAGACTTTTTAAATTTAGATGGACTTTATACATAAATGGCGGTTTAGTAATCCACCGTGCTTATGATAAAATTGTATCTCAAAATATTTTATATTTAAATGGTAAGAATCAGAGTTTTAAGCTTGAGCTTGTGACTCGAGGTGTTTCTTACTACGAGGTACCTTATGTGCTAGTTAAATTTAAAGAGTTTGATGCTCAAAAAAATGAAGCCAAATTTCAGATATTTTTGCACGATAAAAACAATGAAATAAAGTGGAAGTTTTTGAAAAATACACAAAGATGAGATGAATGCAAAGAGTAGAAAAAGAGATAGATAGACTGATAAAAGAGTGTGATTATGATGAAGTTGCACGTCTGTTTAAAACACTTAGCGGCGGAAAAAGACTTAGAGCAAAACTGATACTAAAAATTGCAAATGAGCATAAAGACGCACCTCTTTTAGCTGCGATTGTCGAACTTATTCATGCAGCTTCACTCCTTCATGATGATGTCATAGACGAGGCAGATACACGCAGAGGTGTTGCCTCTGTAAACGCAACGCAGGGCAGTAAAACTGCCGTTATGCTTGGCGATATTTTGTATTCAAAAGCTTTTACAGAACTTGTTGCGTTTGACAAAGATGTGGCACAGACCATAGCTGCATCTGTTACAGCACTCTCTAAGGGTGAGATGATGGATGTCAACATGGCGGAAGCTTTTAACAGTGATGAGAAAAAATATCTCGATATGCTCTACTTAAAAACAGCAACGCTTATAGAAGCAGCAGCAAAAGCAAGTGCAATTTTAGCAGGGAAAGATGTTGAAAAGCATGCTCTTTACGGAAGAAATCTAGGGCTCTCTTTCCAGATTATTGATGATATATTAGATATAACTTCTGATGAAGCAACACTTGGTAAGC
Source organism: uncultured Sulfurimonas sp. (assembly GCA_964499805.1). Lineage (GTDB taxonomy): Bacteria > Campylobacterota > Campylobacteria > Campylobacterales > Sulfurimonadaceae > Sulfurimonas. The sequence goes on along the minus strand of CAZCMR010000007.1, from coordinate 40,157 downwards.
CTGCCATGAATGATTTTGTTGAAGGAAAATGTACACTTCCTTATATCTATCTTTATGAAGCACTTGATGGTGAAGAAAAAGAAAAACTTGTTGCATTGCATGCAAAAAAGACAGATGCAGATGAGATTGCATGGATTCAGTCTCAAATGAGTAAGTATAAAACAGTAGAGAAGTCTTTTGGACTTGCTGTAAAGTTATCTAATGAAGCAAAAGAGGCTTTGGCAGACGATGAAGATCTAGTAAATATTTTAAATACAATGATAAAAAGAAGTTATTAATGCATTATTTAACAGTCAGTTTGTCCCATAAAAACAGTGATATTGAAATAAGAGAAAAATTTACATATACAGACGAAGAGAAAGAGGGATGTTTAAAAAGATTGATCCAATCTCCGGTTATCAGTGAAGCGATGTTGCTTGCTACTTGTAACAGAATGGAGATATATGTCTGTTGTAGTGATATAGATGAAGCTTTGAAGCATATTATGACTCTTCTTACATTTAAAGGCGGACTTTCTGCTGAATTTATAAAAGAGACTGCTGAGATAGTTGATGACAGTAGTGCTATTCATCACCTTTTTGCAGTTGCAAGTTCTATAGACTCTATGGTTGTCGGGGAGACACAGATCGCGGGTCAGTTAAAAGATGCATTTCGATTTTCTCATGAGAGAGGTTTCTCTTCTAAAAAAATCTCAAGAGCGCTCAGTCATGCTTTTAAATGTGCAGCAAAAGTGAGAAATTTTACAGATATATCTTCAAAACCGGTTTCTGTTGCCTCTGTAGCGATTGGACAGATAAAAGCGAAAGTAGAAGATTTAAGCGATAAAAAAGCGCTTATTATCGGCGTAGGTGAAATGAGTGAAATATGTGCAAAACATCTTGTCTCTGACGGAGTTGATACCTACATCACAAATCGTACAAAGAATAAAGCGGAGAGTTTGGCAGTAGAGTGTAATGCCAAAGTATATGATTTTGGCAATCTTGACAAAGCGATCAATGAGTTTGATATTATTTTCACTGCAACAAGTGCTACTTATCCGATTATCACTAATGATCTTGTTGAAGAGACTGCGTTTAAAAGATTTTGGTTTGACCTTGCAATTCCCCGAGATATTGAAGTTTCCCAAAGGGAAAATATTGATATTTTTGTAGTAGATGATATTAAAGATATCATTGATGCCAATAGAGCAGAGCGAGAACAGTATGTACGACAGGCTCATGGAATTGTAGGGCGTAGTGTTGTTGAGTTCTTTGAATGGCTTGATGCACTCAATGTCGAGCCTCTTATTAAAGAGATATACAAAAAAGCTGATGCTGCTGTAGAGATCGAAACGCAGCGTGCTATTAAAAAGGGATTTATTCCCAAAGATTGTGAATATGAAGCAAAGAAAATGGCACAACAGGCCTTAAAAAGATTTTTGCATGATATGACAAAAAAAATGAGAGAGGCTTCTCCTGAGGCCAAAAGTGATACAGTTACTGGAGCTATGCAGTATGTAGTAAATGATGCACACGATAATATTCCAGACCAATACAAACACCATATACATAAGGATTAGACTTTGAGAAGAAGTAGAGCATTTATTCCAACATCCAAAGAAGCACCCTCTGATGCACAACTGCCAAGTCATATTTTTTTATCACGTGCCGGTTTTATAACACAGGTTGCAGCAGGTCTTTATAACTATCTTCCTTTGGCAAAAAGAGTGATTAAAAAAATAGAGACAATTGTCAATGAAGAGATGACGAAGATTGGGGCACAAGAAGTTGAACTCAGCTTTGTTACACCAGCTGAACTTTGGGCGGAGAGCGGTAGAATTGAAAAGTTCGGAAAAGAGCTGCTGCGTTTCAAAGACCGCAAAGAGAATCTTTTTGTTTTAGGTCCTACACATGAAGAGATGATGGTCGATTTGGTACGAAATCGTGTTACATCATATAAAAATCTTCCACTGAATTTATATCAAATTAAGACAAAGTTTCGTGATGAAGCACGTCCTCGTTTTGGATTGATGCGCGGTCGTGAATTTATTATGAAAGATGGTTATTCCTTTCATGCGACTACTGAGGATTTGGACAGAGAATTTGATGCTATGGAAACGGCATACAAAAAAATCCTTACTCGTCTTGGACTTGATTATCGTGTTGTTGAAGCCGATAGCGGTGCTATCGGCGGGAGTGGTTCTAAAGAGCTTATGGTTTTGGCTGATAGTGGCGAGGATACTATTGCCGTATGCTCCAAGTGTGAATATGGTGCAAATATAGAAGCCGCTTCAAGAAGTGCGCGAGCAGAGATCCCTGAAGCACCAGAAGCTGCGTTTAACAAGTTCTTAACGCCTGATACAAAAACAATAGATGAGCTGGCAGAGTTTTTTAAGGTCGATCCATACTATACGATCAAGTGTGTTGCTAAAAGAGTGATTTATGAAGAAGATAGTGAGATCGTTCTCTTTTTTGTAAGAGGATGCGATAATCTTCAAGAGGTGAAAGCTCTAAACGCAGCGGATGGACTTGACATTGTTGACGTAACAGAAGAGGAACTCTCAGAGATAGGTTTAAAACCCGGTTTTATTGGACCACTCGATCAAGATAAAGCAAAACATGTCATAGACAGCGATTTAAAAAGTGCTAAAAATCTTATTTGTGGTGCAAATGAGGATAATTACCATTTTATTGGTGTCGATTTGGGTATTTTGGATGATATAGCTTATTTCGCTGATATTGCAGAGGTAAATGAGGGTGATATCTGTCCGCATTGTGACGGTAGACTCTCTTTTACAAAAGGGATCGAGGTTGGACATATCTTTAAACTCGGTACAGCATATTCCAAACCGTTAAAAGCAGAGTTTTTGGATGAAAACGGTAAATCTCAGCCTTTTATCATGGGCACATACGGTATGGGTGTTTCACGTTTGGTGGCTTCTGTTATTGAACAGCATCATGATGAAAACGGTTGTATCTGGACAAAAGCAACTGCTCCATATATGGTAAATATTATGATTAGCAATATCAAAGATGAAGCACAGGTCAAAGTGGGTGAAGCACTCTATCAACAACTGCAAGATGCAGGTGTTGAAGTGATGTTGGACGATAGGAAAGAGCGTTTTGGATTTAAGATGAAAGATGCTGAACTTATCGGTTTTCCATACACTGTAGTGATAGGAAAAGAGCTGGTTAATGGTCATGTACAGATTTTTGACAGAGCTAAAAAAGAGAAACTTCCTGTAAACGCAGATGCAGTTTTTGAAAAAATAATGGAACTAATTTAAATGCTTTATTTTTTAATTTATCTCTTTTTGGAAGTTGTTGTATCTGTAAATATATCTTCTGCAATCGGTGGACTGGCTACATTTCTTGAAATACTTCTTACTGCGTTTATAGGTATGTCGATTTTAGTAAATTTTAGACAAACTCTTATGGAAAATATGCGGGCAGTCTCTTTTAGCTGTATAGATTTAGAAGAGTTTCAAAGGTTAAATCTTTTTACACTAATTGGTGCAATTTTACTTATTATTCCAGGTTTTTTAACAGATATTATAGGTGCTTTGATGCAGTTTAGCGTGGTTACGAGTATGATTGTTAACCGTTATCATGTAAAATCAAACAATTGTAATACCTCTTACGATGAAAAACTAAATAAACAAAAGGATTCAGATGTCATTGATGTGGAAATTATTAGCGACAACTCTACTACTAAGTAGTTTCTTGCATGCGCAAAATGTTAGCGATGATGTGGAATATTTTTTAGAAGATCAGTTTAGCGGAAATGCTAAACTTAAGAGTGTAGATGTAAAAGTGGACAGTGTAGTGCCGGTTAAAGAGGTAAAGGGCTGGAATGCCTACATCGTTGATGTTACTGCTACTTTGAAAAAGAAACCAAAAGATATCATTCGACAAAAGATGATTTGGTTCTCTAACGGAGATGTGATTACTAAAGATTTAATCACTCTTAAAACAGGACAAAATTTACAAGAAGTGGTGAAACCGCAATTTAAAGATGAATACTACAGAGATGAAAATCTTATCTATGGAAATAAAGATGCAAAACATAAAATAGTGATTTTTTCAGATCCTTTATGCCCATTTTGTAAAGGGTTTGTACCTGGTGCGTTGCAAAACTTAAAAAAAGAACCAAACAAATTTGCAGTCTACTATTATCATTTTCCACTTTTACGTCTTCACCCGGCTTCTGCGACTTTGGTTAAAGCAGCTGCAGCGGCAGAACTGCAAGGTGTGAAAGATGTTGTACTCAGACTCTATACTGTAAAAATCAATCCACGCGAAAAGGATGTAGAAAAAATTCTTGCTGCGTTTAATAAGGTTGAAGGTACAAATATCACTGTTGCAGACATAAACTCTGAAGCCGTTAAAAAGCAGATTGAAAGTGATGTAAGTGTGGCACGTGACCTGATGGTTGCAGGTACTCCTACTGTTTACTTGGACGGTAAAGTGGATAATACAAAGAAAAAATATTTAAAAGTGAAATAATGAAAAAACTTACAATTGCGACTCGTGTATCAGATTTGGCTTTATGGCAGGCTTACCATATAAAAGAGAGAATAGAAACCAGTTATCCTAAAATAGAGGTAGTTCTTAATAAAATTGTAAGTAATGGCGATAAAATTTTAGATAAACCTTTGGCTCTTATTGGAGGCAAAGGACACTTTACCAAAGAGCTTGAAGATGAGATGCTTGCAGGTAATGCTGAGCTTGCCGTGCACAGTCTTAAAGATGTTCCTACCTATATGCCAGAGGGTTTGGAGCTTGCTGCTGTTACACAAAGGCAAGATCAAAGTGATGTTTTTTTGTCACATAAGTATAAAACTCTTGAAGATTTACCTAAAGGTGCCGTTGTCGGTACAACAAGTCTAAGAAGAAGAATGCAGCTTTTACAAAAACGTCCTGATCTGAAAGTAAAAGATCTACGTGGAAATGTAAATACAAGACTACGAAAACTTGCTGAAGGTCAATATGATGCGATTATTCTTGCATGGATAGGTCTTAACAGACTGGATCTGCTTAAAGATATCCCATACACACAAAAGCTCCCTTTAGATATGATGATACCACCAATGGGGCAGGCCGCTCTTGGAATTGAGATAATAAGTGCCAATGACAAAGTAAGAGAGATTGCTGAGAGTTTAAAAGATAAAGATACTTTTATCTGTACGCAGATAGAGCGTGAATTTATCTCAAAAATCGGTGCGGGGTGTTCTGCTCCTGTTGCCTGTAATGCCGTGATAAACGCAGATGAAATAACTTTTAGAGTAATGCTTGGTTTCCCGGATGGAACAAATATTATGCAGGAAAAAGTCATTACAGATGTTAAAAATGCAAAAGGCTTAGGTGAAAAAGTCGCACATGATATGATAGAAAACGGTGCGCTAGAACTTCTTGAAGATGCACAAAAAGTGGCCTTTAAAGATGAAATGCCGCAACGTCTGTAGATGAATACACTTAGCCTTACCAAACAAAAAGTTTTCGATAGAAAGAAGAGAGTATTTGCACATGCACTTCTTTTTAGAGAAGATTTTGATGTTTTGAGTGGCTTGACTTCAAATCTAAAAGAAGCATCTCAGCTCATCATCCACTCTATTAGCAATCAAGAACTGAAAAAACTTATTACAAATCAGAGTAAAGTATTTATCAATGTCGATGAGATAACTTTAACACGGGGTATTTTGGATGTTTTGGACAATAAGCGTTTTATTTTAAATATTTTAGAAGATATTGAACTGAGTGATAAGGTCGTTGCTAAGATAATACAGTATAAAAAGCGTGGATTTGAAATCTCTTTGGAGCATTTTGATTCGAGTGCAGATATGATTAAAAAATTTGCGAGAGTGTTTAATTTTATAGATATTATCAAGATGGATGTTCTTCTTTCTGAGCCACAGAATTTAGAAAATATGGTACGAAAATTTAAAGATACACGTGTAAAGCTCTTGGCTGAGAACATAGAAACTAAGGAAGATTATCAATACTATTATGATTTGGGTATGGATTATTTTCAAGGATACTATCTTGATGTTCCTCAAGTAGTTGAGCTTCTTGGACAAAAAGAACCACTGCAGTTTATAATTTTACAGCTTATTAAAATCATTAAAGACGATAACTCTACGCAGGCTTTGGAGGGCTTTATCAGACAGCAGCCTGATCTCTCCTATAAACTTGTCTCTTTTTTTAATAATATGAAAAAATTTGATGTAAAGATTGAATCGTTGACCCAAGTGATAACCTTAATGGGAAGGGAGAAGCTACTGCGATGGCTTTTAGTTTATCTTTACTCCGAGGCATCTTCAAATCCTGCTTCAAAAAGTGTGCTTGAATTAGCTATCAAAAGAGCACAGCGTATGGAAGCAGATGCAAGAGTAGAACATAAAAACAAAGCCTATTTGGCCGGAATGTTCTCTATGCTGGATTCAATTTTTGAAACAGATATAAAAGAGTTGATGAACCATCTTGACATGGACAGAGATATAAGTTCATTGGTCCTGGAGAGAAAAGGTATTTTTGCAGGAAGTTTGATGCGGGCAGAAGCTGCTGAAAAGAGCTATTTGAAAAAATTGATGTTGGAAAATTTTGAAAAATTAAATGCAAACGATTTGATTAATACACTTGAAGAGAATGGTATAGAGATCGATAAGAGCAAACTTTAAGAACTGAAAAAGAAATTTATAAAATGGAGTTAAAAGAGTAGTATGAAAAAAACAGTAGCACTTTTAAAAAAACATAATGAGATAAAAATAATTGATGAGGCTTTAGATATCTATCTGGAAATTCCACATTTGGCTTATGCTGAAGTGAAAAAAGAAGATGGTGGCAAGGCACTGCTTTTTACAAATGTTATAGATAAGAAAAATGAAAAAAAATTTGAAGAACCTGTGCTTATGAATGTTTTTGGTTCTTATAAACGCTGTGAACTTCTTTTTGGACGGACTATTGAAAGTGTAGCAGATGAGATAACAAAACTGCTTCATATGAAACCACCGGCTGGATTTATGGAAAAAATCTCTATGGCGAGTGAGCTTTTTTCACTCAAAAATATCTTTCCAAAACGCCTTAAAGGAGAGGGAGAGTGTCAAGCTATCAAGTATCTTAATGATAAAGTTGATTTGTACAAACTTCCTGTACTGACTACATGGGAGCAAGATGGTGGTCCTTTTATAACTATGGGACAGGTCTATACGCAGAGCCTTGATGGTGAGATGGTAAATCTTGGGATGTACAGACTTCAGGTGTATGATAAAAATCATTTGGGTATGCACTGGCAGATCCATAAAGACTCTTCACACTTTTTTGATCAGTACCAAAAAGCTGCTAAAAAGATGCCGGTGAGTATTGCCATAGGCGGAAATCCACTCTATACATGGTGTGCAACTGCACCTCTGCCTTATGGAGTAAATGAACTGCTTATGTACGGCCTCATAACAAAAACACCTGCACAGCTTGTCAAGTCCATAACAACACCGCTTTTTATTCCAAAAGATGTGGATTATGTGATAGAGGGATGGGTGGATCCTAGCGAGATGAAAATTGAAGGGCCTTTTGGGGATCATACTGGTTACTATACTCTTGAAGAGCCGTATCCTGTTATGGAAGTAAGTGCAATTACGATGAAAAGAGAGAGAACTTTTCTGGCAACAGTTGTTGGTAAACCACCTTTGGAAGACAAATATATGGGATGGGCAACAGGTAAGATCTTCTTTCCTCTTTTAAAAACAACAGTACCGGATTTGACTGATTATCATATGCCGGAAAATTCAGGTTTTCACAATCTAATCTTGGCAAAAATGCAACCGCTTTACAAAGGGCATGCAAAGCAGTTTATGCATGCTTTTTGGGGTGCTGGACAGATGAGTTTTGTAAAACATGCGATTTTTGTTGATGAAGCTGCACCAAAGTTAGAAAATTATGAGGCATTTGCAACATATATTTTAAATAGATTTACTCCAAAATCTATGTTTATTACTGAGGGGATCTTAGATGCACTTGACCACTCTTCACCGGAGAGTTTAGTTGGCGGAAAACTGGGAATAGATGCGACTTTGGCAAATAAAGTAGAACCGCCACAGCTTTTAGGAGATGCAGAACTTTTAACAAGGGTAAAAGAGTTACTACATGATGCAGTTGATTTGCATCAATTTATGAGACGTACAAACAACCCTGTTACAGTAATAAGTGTAAATAAAACAAAAAATGCAAAAGAGTATTTTGATGCTTTAGTGCAGCTCAGCCCTCACTTGAGAATAGTTGTTTTTGTGGATGCTTTGAAAAATGATATACACAACTCCTATATGCTTATATGGCGGGTGACAAATAATATGGATGCGCTTAGAGATGTTTATACAGCAGGACTTATGGTTGGAGTTGACGGAACAAATAAAACACAGGTTGACGGCTTCACAAGAGAGTGGCCTGATGATGTTGACTGCACTCAAAGTGTTGTAAATGATCTTAAAAACAGAGGTATTTGGGATTTGGATGACAAAGTGTACCATAAGTTTCAATTATAAGAGTTTTTTATTTTTTTTTATCAAAAGCTTGTGATATAAGCCAAGTGTAATTATTTCTAGTGTAAGATGGATTTTTACTTTTTATTAAGGTTTGTTTATATGAATAAATTTATGCTGATATTTCTCTCTTTAACGATTTTTTTTCTTACATCTGCTGATGCTGCCATCTATAAAGGACAGAGGGTATTTATTAAAAAATGTCTTCATTGCCATAAAGATGGACAGAATTTTGTTGCAGAGTATAAGATGAGAGAGTGGAAGAAGCTTATGAAGAAAAAAGGGGAACCTTTAGCCCAACTTCATCTTAAAAGTCAAAAAGCAAAGAAATCTTGGAAATATTTTAAAAGTAAGAAATATGCCAAAAAATCAAAACATTTAAAACAGTTTTTAATTGAATATGCAAAAGACAGCGGAAATGTTCCTGCTTGTAATTAACTGATATACAGAGTAAAAGTTTATTTACTCTCTCCTTCTTTGTAAAATTCCTCTTTTTAGATAAAATACCAAACTTTTAAATAATATTTATATAACCTAAGGAACTGTAATGGAAAAAATGTGGTCAGGCCGTTTTTCGGCATCTGCTTCAACTCTTTTAGATCAATTTAATGCTTCGATTATGTATGATAGAAAATTGTATCGTGAGGATATTGAAGGCTCTTTGGCTCATGCTCAAATGCTTGCTAAACAAGGGATTTTAACACAAGAAGAACTCAAACAGATTCAAGAGGGTTTAGCGCAGGTCAAAAGAGAGATAGAAGAGGGCACTTTTGAATGGAAGATTTCTGATGAAGATCTACATATGGGTATTGAAAAGCGTTTAACGCAGATTATCGGAGATACTGGAAAAAAACTTCATACTGCAAGAAGTAGAAATGATCAGGTCGCAGTTGATTTTCGTCGTTATGTACTTCGTAAAAATTTAGAGATTGCAGAGCTTATAAAACTTCTGATGAAAGAGGTCTATACAGTTGCACAAAAGCATACAGAGACACTTCTTCCAGGTATGACACATCTGCAGCATGCACAGCCTATTAATTTTGGTTTTCACTTAGGAGCTTACCTCTCTATGTTCAAACGTGATATTGAAAGATTTGAGAGCTCTCATAAACGCAACAATATCTCTCCTCTTGGTTGTGCGGCACTTGCAGGTACTCCGCATAATGTAGATAGAGAATACTCTGCAGAACTTTTAGGTTTTGATAGCGTTAGTGTGAACTGTCTTGATACTGTAAGTGATAGGGATTTTGCACTGGAGATTTTATTTAATATCTCTACAATGATGATGCATATTTCACGTTTGAGTGAAGAGCTTGTTATGTGGTCATCGTATGAGTTTGGTTTTATTGAACTCAGTGATGAGTACTCTACTGGTAGTTCTATCATGCCACAAAAGAAAAACCCTGATGTTCCAGAGCTTTTACGTGGAAAAACAGGTCGTGTTTATGGTGCGCTTATTGGACTCTTAACAGTGATGAAAGGTCTTCCATTGGCATACAACAAAGATACTCAAGAAGATAAAGAGGGCGTTTTTGATGCCGTTGAGACCGCAGAAATTTCACTTGAAATTTTAAAAGAAGCGATTAAAACTATGCAGGTTAAAACTGAAAATATGGAAAAAGCCTGTGCTATTGGACATCTCAGTGCAACGGATTTGGCTGATTATCTTGTTGAAAAATGCAATATTCCATTTCGTGAAGCGCATTTCATTACAGGTCGTGCAGTCGCAAAAGGTGAAGAACTTGGTGTTGACCTCTCAAAAATGGACTTTAAATATCTTAAAGAGATAGATGCACGTATAGATGAAGATGTAATGGAGTTTTTAGGATTACGTCACTCGATGAATGCACGGACTTCTCAAGGTGGAACAGCATCTAAGAGAACAAAAGAGCAGTTAGAGTATTTTAAAAATTATTTAGAGGTAAATAAGTAAAATGAAGATGACAATAACACACAAGGATGCGATGAAGTTTGAAGCGAAGACTGAAAAGTCAAGTTTTATTATAGATTGTCCGACTATTTCACCTGTAGAGTATTTTCTCTCAGGTATCATTACCTGTAGTGCGACAGATATTGTTCTTCTGCCGAAAAATCAGGGCTTTACAGTAACTGACTTGGTAGTTGAAGGTGATGCAACCCGTGCCGAAGATCATCCAAGAAAATTTACAAAACTTTTTTTAGATTATAAATTTAATTCTGATGGTGATGATGTTCAGGCTGGTCGATGGGTTGCAGCCTCCATCGAGACATACTGTTCTACGATAAATACGATTCGTGATACTACCGAGCTCTCTTACTCTGTTACACATAATGGAAAATTAATCCGTGATAATGAAAAAGTTATCAGTGGTGGTGGAAGTAATATTGATTTGGGTGAGATTGACGCGTGTTGCAGCTAGAGAAGTCTCTCTAGCTTTTATAAAAAGTCTTTGGGATCTGCATCACTAAAGTGTCCCCATTTTAATTTTGCACCGCCTAAAATATGGAAGTGAAGATGTTTTACTTCCTGTCCGCCATTTTCCCCAATATTTGTGATTATTCGATAGCCGCTTTTATCAATATTGACTCTTTTAGCTACTTCTTGAATAAATTCAGTCATACCTGCCATCGTCTCTGGTGTTACTTCATTAAAGCTGTCAACATGAATCTTTGGAATAGCCAAAATATGTGTCGGTGCTTTTGGATTGATATCATGAAAAGCTAAAAAATTTTCATTTTCTAGCTCTATATTTGCCGTTATTTCTTTATTTACTATTTTACAAAATAAGCACATTCGTCTTCCTTGTTTTTGTTTTATTATAGCATAAGTAGGCACTGAATGAAGCTACTTATAAATTAATTTCGATATAATCCATTTAAAATTTTACAATTATGGAGACTCTCAATTGAAAGAGTGGTACGATAAAATAGATAAGGCAGACTCTGTTAGTTCTCTTGAAGAGATACGCATTGCTGTATTTGGAAAAAAAGGTGTTCTTGCAGCCGAGTTTGCAAAAATGAAAGATGTTCCAAATGAGCAAAAAGGGTCATTTGCCAAGGAGTTAAACACTCATAAACAAAATCTGATGAATGAATTCACTGCAAAAAAAGTTGTACTGCAAACGCAGGCGCTACAAGAAGCAATGAAAGCAGAAGCGATAGATGTTTCTATGTACTCTACAAAGAGTTCTGCGGGAGCACTGCATCCTGTTATGGAGACTATGGATAGAATTGTAGAGTATTTCTCATCTATGAACTTTAGTGTGAAGACCGGAAATATTGTAGAAGATGATTTCCATAACTTTGAAGCACTGAATCTTCCAAAGTACCATCCTGCACGTGATATGCAAGATACTTTTTACTTTAAAGATGAGATGCTTTTACGTACGCATACTTCTCCTGTTCAGATCCGAACGATGCTTGACACGAAGCCGCCTATCCGTATGATAGCTCCGGGTGCGGTTTTTCGTCGTGACTATGATTTGACACATACTCCGATGTTTCATCAGGTAGAGGGGCTTTTAGTTGATAAAGAGGGTACAGTCTCTTTTGCAAACTTGAAGTTTATTTTAGAGGACTTCTTAAAGTATATGTTTGGTGATGTTGATGTCCGTTTTCGTCCATCTTTCTTCCCATTTACAGAGCCTTCAGCGGAAGTTGATATCTCTTGTGTCTTTTGTAAGGGTGAAGGATGTCGTGTCTGTTCACATACCGGCTGGCTTGAAGTTTTAGGATGTGGAATCGTTGATCCTAATGTTTTTGAAGCTGTAAAATATAAAAATGTCAGTGGATATGCGTTTGGTCTTGGTGTTGAGAGATTTGCGATGCTTATTCATCAAATCGGAGATCTTCGTTCTCTTTTCGAGGGAGATATTAAATTACTGGAGCAGTTTCAATGATAGTTACTAGAAGTTGGTTAGATGAGTGGATTGATTTAAGTGGTATCACAACAGAAGATATTGCAAAAACTTTTAACTCAATCGGCTTGGAAGTTGATAGAATTCATAACTACAGAGTGCCTGAGAAGATTGTTTTTGGTAAAGTTTTAGAGTGTGAAAAACATCCAGATGCCGATAAGCTCAATGTTTGTAAAGTAGATATTGGCTCAGGAATCCGTCAAATCGTTTGTGGTGCTGCTAATGTAAGAGCCGGTTTAGATGTTGTAGTCGCAACTGTTGGTGCTGTTATGCCTTCTGGGCTTGTTATCAAGCCGGTAAAACTGCGTGGTGTTGAGTCTGATGGTATGATCTGTTCTGCAGGTGAGATTGGACTCCCAGATCTCGGTAAAGGGATCATGGAACTTGACTCAAGTATAGGAAAGTACACAACAGGAGAAGAGGTAAGTGAAAATCTTGTTTTAAATGATGATCTGATCGAAATAGAACTGACTGCAAACAGAGGTGACTGTTTAAGTGTCAGAGGTGTTGCACGGGATCTAAGCGCTGCGTTTGACAGACCGATAAAAGAGTATATCGTTACAGATAATGATGAAAAAAGAGGTGTAGGACGTATTCTTTCACTTGCTCATGAAAAAACTTTACCGGTAAATTTACGTTATAAAGCAGTAGATCTAAAAGAGTTTGAACTTCCTATGGTTATTAAGCTGCGTTTAGCTCAGATCGAAGAAGAGCGTGATACAAATATAGAATCAGCACTCTACTATGTTACGCACTCTACAGGTGTAATTTTAAGAGCATATACTCGTGACTTTTTTACATCACAATCAGAGAGCGTGGCAAAGTTGGTATTAGGTGAGAATGAGCAAGAGTTTGCTTGTATCAAATCTGCAAGCAACAAGGTTGCATCCATAGTAGGTGTAAACCAGAGTGATGAATCGAAAGTAAAAAATGAAAACAGTACGATCTTTTTAGAAGCGAGTTACATTCCACCGGATATTATCTCTAAAAAGATGGCAGATAATAAGGTAGAGTCTGATGCTATGTTCTATAGAACATCAAGAGGCAGTGAACCTGCGTTAGAGGGTGGACTCTCTTACTGTATAGACCTGATCGAGAACTACTCATCTTCAACTACTTATGGCGGAAGTATCGAGTATGTTTCCTCTTTTAAAGAGAAGATCGTTAAAGTTACAAAACAAGAAATTGATGAAATTATTGGTGCGAATATTGACAAATCGGTGGTAACGAAAATCCTGAAAAATCTTGGTTTTGATACATCAAAATCATCTACAGATGTTTTTGTTGTAAATGTGCCTCAATTTAGACACGATATTGTAAACAAACAGGATATTGTTGAAGAGATCGTACGTATGGTTGGCATAGACAACATCCCTTCAAAACCATTTATGTTAGAAGAGTCAAACAGACTTGAAGATAACTATTTTGAGTATAAAAAACGTTCTGTTTACAGACATCGTGGTGCACAAAGTGGTTTTTTTGAATCTGTACACTTTATTTTTGATGAGAAAAAAGTTTTACAAAAATATGGATTTGAAACTACAAAAGATGAACTTGAACTCCTTAATCCTATTGTTCAGACCTTAGATACTCTTCGTCCGACACTGTTAACAGGTCTTTTAAAAGCAGCATCACAAAATGTGAAAAACGGATATGCAAGCGTCTCTCTGTTTGAGATAGGTTCTGTATTTACTCCATTAAGAGAGGAGTCTTTAAACGCAGCCTTTTTAATGAGTGGTACAAAAGAGCATGAAAATCTTGCAAATGGCGGGAAACCTGCACAGGTGGATTTTGCATACTTTACACAAAAGATTGCAGATGTTGTCGGTGATATTGAATTAAAAGAGTATAAAACTCTACATAAACTCTCTCATACCTATCAGTCAGCGCAAGTTGTACAAAATGGTGTAGTTCTTGGAGAACTGTTCCGTGTGCATCCTGAAGTGGAAAAAGAGTATGGACTTGAAAGCACTTTTTTATGTGAGTTGGATTTTTCTAAACTCTCTTATGCGTTAAAAGTAGCAAAAACAACATCAAAATATCAGGCGTCTTTTAGAGATTTAAGTTTAATCATGCCAAAAGATATGTCTTATGAGAAAGTAAAAAGTGTTATTGATGCAAGTGATATTGCAAATCTAATCCGTTTTTATCCTGTTGATAGATATACAGATGAAACACTTGGTGAAAATATGAGTCTAAGTCTCCGTTTTGTTCTACAGTCAGATGAGAAAACACTTGAAGAGGAAGATATAACAGCGGCAATGGACACAATACTCCAAGAGTTGAATGAAAAACTTGGAATTGGACTACGTTAATGAGTAAGGTAGTTGTATCAGCGGCAAAAAGTTTTTCGCTAACTATTTCTAAAATCGCATCAGACAAATCCATCTCGCATAGAAGCGTAATGTTCGCAATGCTTGCAGATGGAGTGAGTGAGATAGAGAATTTTTTACGTGCAGAAGATACACTGAACTCTTTAGAGATCGTAAAAAATCTTGGTGCAGAGGTTGAAGATGACGGAGATATCATCAAGATAGTCTCACATGGTATAAAAGAACCGTTTGAGATCTTGGATTGTGGTAACTCCGGAACAGGAATCCGCCTTTTTTGTGGACTGCTCAGTTCAGCAAATGGACACTTTGTACTAACTGGAGATAAGTATCTTCGTCGTCGTCCGATGAAACGTGTAACTGAACCGCTTAGAAGTATAGGTGCAAAAGTAGATGGACGAGAAGATGGGAATCTGGCTCCTTTGAGTATTCGTGGTGCTTCACTTAAAGCATTTGAATATGAGAGCAAAATTGCCTCTGCACAGGTAAAATCATGTATGATACTTGCTGCTTTAAACGCAGATGGTGTTTGTAGATACAGTGAACCTGAACTCTCTCGTGATCATACAGAGAGAATGTTGCAAGGTATGGGCGCTAAACTCGAGGTAGATGGTCTTACCACGACTATAACTCCCTTAAAAGGTTTGCTCTCTCCACTTAAAATCAGAGTACCTGCTGATCCTTCTTCTGCTTTTTTCTTCGCAATAGCTGCTGCTATTACACCTGATTCGAGCATCGTTTTAGAGGGTGTGACTCTTAATCCTACACGTATAGAAGCATTTAAAGCACTTGAGCGAATGGGTGCAGATATCACATATGAATTAACCGATAATAAATATGAACCGGTAGGAAATATCTATGTAAAATATGCACCGCTTCACGGAATTACCGTTGAAGAGAATATATCATGGCTCATTGATGAACTTCCTGCACTGAGTATTGCTATGGCATGTGCAGAGGGTGAGAGTCTCGTAAAAAATGCAAAAGAGTTACGTGTAAAAGAGAGTGATAGAATTTCTACTGTAGTTGAAGGACTACGTGCTTGTTCTATAGAAGTAGATGAATATGAAGATGGATATAGGATTGTAGGTGGAGATTTGAAACCTGCTATTGTAGATAGTGATGGTGATCATCGTATTGCTATGAGTTTTATAATTGCAGGACTTCGATGCGGTATGGAAGTGACAGATTTGGAGTGTATTAATACCTCTTTTCCTAACTTCTTTGAACTTTTACAGAAAATTACAGATATTAAACTGTAAAAATTGAGATTTCTAAAGGGACCTGTTCCTTTACTAAGGAGACAAATAATATGAAAATTGAACTTGCTGAAAACTATGGTTTTTGTTTTGGTGTAAAGCGTGCTATTAAAATAGCAGAAGAGAATACAAACGCAGCAACATATGGCCCTCTTATCCATAACTCCAAAGAGATAGCCCGACTTGATAAAGATTTTCAGGTTGGACTTGTTGAAGATTTTACTACTTTTAAATCTGGAGACAAGGCAATTGTTCGTACGCACGGAATTGTAAAAGAGGAGCTTGAAGAGCTTAAACGCAGTGGTGTTGATGTCGTAGATGCTACGTGTCCTTTTGTTACAAAGCCTCAAGAGATAGCCCAAGAGATGAGTGAATCAGGCTATAGTGTAGTAATATTTGGTGATATGTCACATCCGGAGATTAAAGGTGTAAAATCATATGCAACGCATGGTGCAACTGTTGTAAATTGTGTCGATGAAGTGAAGGGTCTTAAATTGCATGAGCGTGTAGCCCTTATTGCACAAACAACGAGAAAAGTTGAAGATTATATGAAAATAGCGAACTATCTTATTCCTCGTCATAAAGAGGTAAGGGTATTTAATACGATATGTAATGCAACTTTTGAAAATCAAGAGGCAATTCGCAAGCTATCTCAAAGAGCTGATGTTATGCTGATTATTGGTGGAAAAAATTCATCAAATACGAAGCAGTTATTTAGTATTTCATATGAAAACTGTAGTGAGAGTTACCATATAGAAGATGAAAATGATATAGATTTTTCTTGGTTTAAAAATAAAAAACTGTGTGGTATCAGTGCCGGGGCATCAACTCCTGATTGGATTATTCAAAACGTAATTAATTATATACAAAGTGGTATCGAGTAGTCTCTTTTTAGTCGATACTGACTTCTTTTATCTCTTTTTTCTTCATTTAATACCCATATAATCATATTTAAGATATAATCACGACAATTTTTATGTAACAGAGGATAGGCAATGGCGTTCGATAACGAATCATTTGAAGAAGAAGAAAATTTTGCAGAGATGTTTGCTGCAAGTGAGAAACAACAAGAGACAAGTCGCACAGTAGAAGGTGAGATAGTAGAGATACAAGCTGATGATAACAGAGCATTGGTTGGTGTAGGTGATAAACTTGAAGGTATTTTAAGCCTTGATGAGATCCGTGATGAAAACGGTGAGTTGAAGTTTGGTACTGGTGATAAGATCAAAGTACTAGTAATGGGATACTACAATGAGCGTCCTAAGATTTCATACAAAAAAGTATTAGAACAAGAAAAAACTATTGAGTTTATTGATGCACACAAAGATGACTTTGAAAACCTTGTAGTTGAAGGTATTATTACAAAGAAAAACCGTGGTGGTTATGTAGTAGAAGCTGATACAGTTTCATTCTTTATGCCACGTTCATTAGCTGCGTTTAAAGAGAGTGATGATGTAGTTGGTCGTAAGATCAAAGCACAGGTTATTAAAATTGATCCGGAAGAAAACTCTATTATTCTTTCTCGTCGTAAACTTTTCAATGAAGAGCGTAAGAGAAAAAAAGAGATTATTGACCAACTTATGGCAGAAGATGTTATCGTTGAAGGTACAATCAAGAAAATCACTAGTTACGGTATGTTCGTAGATGTTGGTGGTGTTGATGGACTTGTTCACTATAATGAAATCAGCTATAAAGGTCCTGTAAACCCATCAAAACTTTACAATGAAGGTGATACAGTAACAGTAAAAGCTATCTCTTATGATAAAGACAAACGTCATTTATCTCTTTCTATTAAAGCTGTTCAACCAGATCCATGGGCTGAAGTTGAATCTGAATTGGATGAAGGCGATACAATTACTGTAACTGTTTCTAATGTAGAAGCATACGGTGCATTCGTTGATCTAGGAAATGATATAGAAGGTTTCTTACATATTTCAGAAATCACATGGAACAAAAATGTGAAAAATCCAGGTGATTACCTAGAAGTAGGTCAAGAGATTGATGTTGAAGTAATTGAGATTAACTCTAAAACTCATAAACTTCGTGTATCACTCAAACGTCTTCTTCCAAAACCATTTGATGAATTTTTGAAAAACTATAGAGAGGGTGATGTTGTAACTGGTACAGTGACTTCATTAACTGATTTTGGTGCATTTGTTCGTATTGGTGGTGTTGAAGGTCTTTTACATAATCAAGATATCTCTTGGGATAAAAATACGAAAGCAAAAGATGTACTAAAATCTGGTGAAGAAGTTGAAGTAAAAATTGCAAAAATTAATGCTGAAGATCAAAAAATTTCACTGAACCGTAAAACTCTATTAGAGTCACCGATAGATAAGTTTGCTACTACACATAAAGTAAACTCAGTAGTAACTGGTACTATCCGTGATATTAAAGATTTTGGTGTGTTCGTTTCACTTGAAGATGGTGTAGATGCACTTATTCGTGATGAAGATTTAGCACCATTAAATAAAGAAGAGTTAGAAGTGGGTCAAGAGATAGAAGCTGCAATAGCAAATATTGATACTCGTCGTGACCGTATCCGTTTATCTGTTAAAAAATTAGATTACATTAAAAATCAAGCGATGCTTGAAGAGATTAACGATAATGAATCACACTCACTTGGTGATTTAATTAAAGACAAGTTAAATAAATAAGTAATTTATTTTTATGCAAAAGTTTATAAAATGGTTTGCTCCTGTTGTTTCAATAGGAGTAGCCATTTTTATAACTTACTTTTTAGTTTCAATTAATTCTGAAACTGTTGTTACGGATAGTGAGCCAATAGGCTTTCAAGAGAAGACACAAAAAAAGAGTGTAGAAAAAAACTGGCTTAACCATTTTTCAAAAAGCAAAAAATTAGGCTATTCATACCCTGTAAATGAAATTTATCTAAAAGTAGATTTAGATGAAAAAATAACTAAAACTATTACCTATAAACTATCTGCAAATATTCAAGATCCGTATCAATTATTTTGTTTGCAAGAAGAGCTGATGCGACATAATTTGAAATATTTTTTGAAAAAAGACAAATTAGGTGTAGATTTACTTATTTATTCACAAAGTGTTAATAAATTGAAAAATTTAGTCGAAGTGCTAAAAAATTATAAAATAAAAGCTCAAGTTGAGTTATATAAAGAGGATTATTAAAATGCAAAAATATACTGTAGTGGTGTGTGATCATATACATACAGCCGGTTTAGAGATGCTTGAAAATGATGAAAATATTAATTTTGTTATGGCGGCAGATGTAGATAAAAAAGAGCTTGTTGAGAAGATTATTCCAACTGCTGATGTTGCTATTACTAGAAGTTCAACAGATGTTGATGATTTTTTTATAGAACATGCAACTAATATGAAAGCGATTGTTCGTGCGGGTGTCGGTGTAGATAATGTAAATATTCCTGAATGTTCAAAAAAAGGTATCATTGTTATGAATGTGCCTACTGCTAACACAATAGCAGCCGTTGAGCTTACTATGACGCATATGCTCTCTTGTATGAGAATGTTTCCGTACTCTCATGACCATCTTAAAAACCAAAGAATCTGGAAGCGTGAAAAGTGGTATGGGTATGAGCTTAAGGGTAAAAAACTTGGTGTAATAGGTTTTGGTAATATCGGTAGCCGTGTTGCAAAACGCGCAAAAGCATTTGAGATGGACATTGTTGCATATGATCCATATATCAATCCATCGAAAGTAACTGATTTGGATATGACATATACTAAAAACTTTGATGATATCTTAGCTTGTGATGTGATTACTATACACACTCCTAAAAATCAAGAGACGATTGGTATTATAGACAAAGAAGAGATAGCTAAGATGAAAGATGGAGTAGTCTTGGTAAATTGTGCAAGAGGTGATTTGTACAATGAAGATGCTCTGTATGATGGATTAAAATCTGGTAAAATCCGTTTTGCAGGTATTGATGTATTTGGAAAAGAACCGGCTATTAACAATAAGCTGCTTGATTTGGACAATATAGTTGTCTCTCCACACTTAGGTGCAAATACTTATGAATCTCAGTACAATATCGGTACTCAGGCTGCTGAGAATGCTATTGCCGCTGCAAAAGGGATTGCATATCCAAACGCAATGAACCTACCAATAGATGAGTCTAAAATCCCTGCATTTGTGAAGCCATTTTTAGAGATGGGACAAAAGATAGGATTTTTAGAGTCTCAAATCAATAAATCTAAAATAATATCTATAAAAGTAAAAGGTCAGGGTGAGATAGCAAATTATGTGGATTCACTTGCTACATTTGTAACTGTTGGTGCAATGAGCCACTCTAATGAATCAATCAACTATGTCAATGCTGATTTTATAGCAAAAGAGAAAGGGATTGAGATAGAGACAGTAAATCTGGGAGATTCTGAAGTTTATAAAAATCTCATTACCATCAAACTTACTACAAATGAAGGTACAACTTCAATTTCAGCTACTATCTTTGAAGATGGACTGCAACGTATAGTATCTATAGATGGTTTTGACAATGAAGTAGCACTTAAAGGTGATATGATCCTCTTTAAAAACAATGATGTCCCTGGTGTTATTGGAAGTGTAGGAACAATTTTATCAAACAATAGTGTGAATATTGCAGACTTTTCTTTGGCAAGAAATGCCAACAAAGAGGCTCTTGCTGTGATTCTTGTTGATAATGCAGTAAATGATACTACTCTTAATGAGTTAGCCTCTCTAGAAGCTTGTATAAGCGTTAATTACGCTCGTTTATAATCTCTTCTACTCTCTCTTTTAATATATAGACCTCTTTGGAGGTCACTACACTCTTCTTATCATTATCTTAATATTCCTATCTTTATAATCAAACGCAGTAGTATTTTTTATCATTGAAACTTGTATTAGGTAGTAGGGTAGAAGAAAAAAACTTTCAGATCTATTAAAATCTGAAAGTTAGAAGAAGAGACCTATACAGGTTCTTCTATTGATACAGCTTTTCTTTCATGAAAGTGGAAATGGTGTTCTAAATCTGACATATATAAAAGTACAGGAACAACAATCAGTGAAGCGACAACTGCCGTAACTGTTCCAAAAATCAGAGACACTCCAAGCCCTCCAAATACGGCATCACTTGCAAGAAGAGTTGAAGCCAACATGATTGCAATTGCAGTAAGAAAAATAGGTTTTGCTCGTGTTGCACTTGCATATGCTATAGCTTCAGCTTTATGCATACCTTTTTCATCCATAAGAGCTTTTGTAAAATCAATAAGTAAAAGTGAATTACGTGAACTAATACCAATAAGTGCGATAAAACCAATAAGAGATGTTGCTGTGAGGAAAAAGGTATCTGTAGTAAAGATATCCATAATCCAGTGACCTACTATCACACCGATGATAGAGAGGAAAGAACCAAGAAGTATGATACCACTTAATGTATAACTTTTATAGTAGATAACCATTAGAAGAAATATAAGGATAAGTGCGGCAATAAACGCAGCTCCCAAATCTCTAAATGTATCGAGAGTTACTTTCATCTCACCATCCCATTTCAGGTCATAAACAGAGCCTGTTTTTTTATCTTTGAACTGTAAATCAAAAATGCCTGTTTTTGAAATATCATATTCATTTTTAAAAGTCTCTAGAATTTTATTTCTAGCATCCATTAGTGGGTAGACTTGAGAGACCATATCTGTCTCTGCCATAACATTTGTCATTTGGTGTAGATCTTTACTCATAATCTGTGGATGGGATTTTGTCGGTATAATAGTAATGAGCTCTGTGACTGGAACCATCATGCCTTTATGATTCATCAGTTTTAGAGCAGAGAGTTTTACTTTAACTGAGTCCAAATCTTTTTTTGTAAATCTCTTTGAATTTTGTGAGAGTGATAAAAAGAGTGGAATTTGATCATCATATTTATCCGAATTTTTTACAGCTATGTTCATACCTTCAAATGCAAGATAGATAATATCGTTGATTTGTTTCACTGAAACTCCAGATCTGGCAGCTTTTGTACTGTTTACTTTAATATCAAATCTATCATAGATTTCATCTTCCATTGTATCAATATCAACTAAACCTTCTGTAGATTGAAATATCTTTTCAACTTTTTTAGCCAGTTTTCGTATGCCGTCTGCATTATCACCATATATCTCTGCAACAATAGCTGAGAGTGTCGGTGGACCTGCGGGAGGCTCTACAAATGATATATGAGTATCAGGATAGATTTTTTCACATGCGTTTTGAATGATAGGACGAATTCTTTGAACCATCATATATGACGGCTCTTCTCTCTCATGTTTTTTTGTAAGATTTAATACAATTTCTGCAACATTTTCAGAGTTTTTAAACTGGCTTCCTTTGATAAGACCTGCAAAATCAAGTGGCGATCCCATACCTAAAAAAACTTCTGTATTGAGAACTTCATCCTCTTGCGTGACAAAACGGCTGACACAGTCAGTGACCTGTTTCGTCTCTTCAATAGAACTGCCTTTTGCCAGTGTTACGTAAATGTTGAATGTATCATTGTTTTTACCAGGGAGCATTTTTGCTTTTACTATTTCAGTTGGAGCAATCATTAAAACAGATATGATAAATGCTACCAGTGTCATAAAAAGTACAATTTTTCTTTTTGCTGCACTCTGGATGGTATTTATTACCATCTTTTCAAATTTTTTAAACATTAATGTTCTCCTTTACTAAGGTCGGGACGTTTAAGCATTCTTACAGCCAAATAAGGTGTGAAAATATATGCTATAAAGAGTGAAGCGATAAGTGCAACAGGTACATTTTGAGGAATTGGTTTCATAAACTGACCCATCATTCCTCCGACAAAAGCCATTGGGACCATCGTTAAAATAATAGCAAGAGTCGCAATATTTGTCGGTGCTCCAATTTCATCAGTTGCTTTTACCATCAATTCATCATCTTCAATATGTGCAGACTCTACAGAGTGGTAATGTCTATGAATGTTCTCGATTACAATAATAGCTGCATCCACCAGTAGTCCAAGTGAGAGTAGAAAAGCGAAGAGGGTAATACGGTTGATTGTCTGCCCGCCAAGATATGCTACAAAGAGTGTTACAGCCAAAATTGCAGGAACGGTAAAGGTTACAATCAAAGACTCTCTCCACCCTAAAACAAAAATCAGCAATATCGCGATAATTACAATAGATAAAAGAAGGTGAAATACAAGTTCATTAACTGCGTCATCGGCTCTCTCTCCGTCATTTCTTGTAATAACATAGTTAATTCCGTTTTTCTTCAAAGTCTCTTTATAGGTTTCAAGACTCTCTTTTACTTCATCAGCAATATTAACAGCATTTGTACCTTGGAGTTTTGAGACAGTTAAAGTGACCTGATTTTCAAATGGTGAAAATGTATTGTTACTTTCTCGTGTAGAGATAAGTGCCGATTTGAAATTTTGGATATTATAAGAGTCTTTAATTTTTGCTACTTGACGAAGGTAGATTGGAGAACCCATATATTGTGCAACGATTATCTCTCCAATATCTTTGGCACTTTCAATAGCA
The DNA here is from genome assembly GCA_964499805.1 of uncultured Sulfurimonas sp. GTDB lineage: Bacteria > Campylobacterota > Campylobacteria > Campylobacterales > Sulfurimonadaceae > Sulfurimonas. The sequence goes on along the minus strand of CAZCMR010000007.1, from coordinate 16,669 downwards.
TTTTCAACGCCAACCATTACAATTTTATTGTCTTTAGTTCTATTTTTCACCGCAGGTACGTTATATGCGATAGATTGAACAGCCTGCATGATTTGACCCATAGAAAGATTATATCCGGAGAGTTTATTGAGATCTACTTCTATATTAAATTGATGTTTATGTCCGCCTTTTAAAGCAGTAACAGCAACATTATTAAGACCGTTGATTTTATGTTGAATTTGCTTTACCTTATCATAAAGCTCAGTTTGAGAGAGCTTTCCATTAGAGTAAAATGCGATAGAAAGAATAGGAATATCAACATCAATATCAAGTGGTTTTATGATCGGATTCTGTGCTCCTTTTGGAAACATATCAGAGTTTTGCATGATCTTATCATAGACTTTGAGGTTAGAATCCTCTTTTTTTTCACCAATAAAAAAGGCTGCGTTTACTATTCCAACATTATCCATAGCTACACCGTAGATATGTTCAACACCTTTGACTTCCTTGAGTTTTCGTTCAAGAGGTTTGACTATGATTTTTTCAACTTCTTTAGCACTTGCACCTGGAAGTGCTACGATAACAGTCGAGCCACTGACAACCATCTGAGGATTTTCTTCACGAGGCATAATCTCCAGTGAAAGATAGCCAAGTGCCATAAGAAAAACACCCAGTACAACTGTTAGGGGATTTCTTAAAAATGACTTTGCAAGTTTTCCTGCAGAGTCACCCGGTTCATAAGTTTTATGATGTTTCATATTTATCTTCCTTAGTCAATAGATACAGTAGCATACATACCTGGATATACCAATCTACTATGTGGTTTAAATGATATTTTAACTTTAAAAGTATGTGTCATTGGATTTGAATTAGGAACAATTGCAGCGACTCTTCCTATCTCCTTAATTTTTAGAGACGGGATATAAATTTGAACTTTTTTACCACGTTTAAGTAGATGCAAATCACTCTCTGCAACTTCTACTGCCACTTTTAAATCACTTAAGTCTGAGAGCACTATTGCAGGCATACCCGGCATAGCCATCTCACCGACTCTAACATTTTTACTGATTACAACACCGTCATTTGGTGCAGTGATATTTAAATATTTATATTGGTTTGTAACTTCTTTTAGTCTCTGTTTCGCCTGTTCGACCTGCTTTTTGGAGATTTCAACTAGGTCACGAAGGTTTTTTGCAGCAAGTGCAAGATTCTCAACTTCATATCTTGAAACCATATCTTTTGCCAAGAGTCTTTTATTTCGGTCGAGATTTAGTTTTACGTTTGTATATTGATTTTGGTACATTTGTAGAGAGAGTTGTGCCTGGGATATAGCGAGCTCAACTTGTGATTTTGCTGCATCAATTTCTTTTGAATCAATACTGTAAAGTAACTTTCCTTTAGTAACATAGTCACCTTCAGAAACATTTACGCGAGTAACAAAGCCCATAAAACGGCTTGTTATCATCTTTTTGTTGTCCGATATAACAGTTCCAGAGAGAGTAAGAGTCTCTGCAAGCAGTGAAACACCAAGTGCCAGTAGTATTAGTAGTTTTTTCATTCTATTTTTCTCCGTTTGCTAATTTTTCTAAAGCAAATACTTTTTCAGTACGTTTGTTTTTTGCTTGTTGTAGTTGTAAAATTTTCTCTATTTGAAGAGATTGTTTAATGATAACATCACTCATAGATACAAGTTTTTCTCTATATCTATACTCATAATTTTCATAAATTGCATTTGCGAGTGCAAGCTCTTTTTCAAGTGAAGCTATTTGTGCATCACTACTTTTTATCTCTGTTCTGATTTTTGCAAGTTTGAGTGCTATACCCTCTTTTGCCAACTCTACTTGAGAGTTCATTTTAAGACGGTCGAGTTTTGCTTTTTCAAGTTTTGAAGCATCTGTACCGCCGTTAAAAAGATTCCAAGTAAGTCTTGCTCCAACAGTATATGCTTTATGGTCACTTGCATCACCCAAGAAACTGTCATCAGCAGTCGATATCTCACCAAATGCACCAACAGTTGGATAAAATGCACTTTCTGCAGCACCCTGCATAGATTTTCTAATTTCAAGACCCGTCATGGCTTTTTGAATATCCAAGTTCGCTTTTAAAATTTCTTCATCGCTGTATGTCGGCATAGGAACATCTGATTTTGGAGTTTTAATTTCAGTTACTTTTTTGTTGAGTAAAAAGCTAATGTACTGAAGCAGCAACTCTTTATTTGCTTTCATCTGTACTAAAAGTCTTTCAACGTTTCCTTTTTTTGCTTGAACTTCAAGAAGATCTACACGTTTTGCATATCCGACATCAATCATAGTTTTTGTAGTGTTTTCCAATGTAGTAATATTGTTAAGAACTATATTAAGATGGCGTACGGAAGTATCTAGCAGAGCCATATCATAATAACTTTTTCTTAACTGGTAAATTTTTTCATTGATTATCTGATCTTTTTCAAGCTTTTTCATTTTAGACATCTCTTTCATAATGTCTTCATAGCTTGAAATAGCAAAGCCTGCAAAAAGAGGTACTTCATATTTTAATTTACTTTGAAAAAGATTTCTATCATCGGGATAGTTTAAATCTTTAGGTTGTACACTTAAAATATTTGGATTAGTAAAGCTAAACTCACTAAAACCAAAATCACCAAATGTAGCTTCACGTGACATAAGTTTAAATCCAAAAACGCTTAACGCATCATTTGAACGTGCTACATCTTGTTGGAAAGTAAGTTTACCCCAGTTCATTCCCGAAGCAGTACCTTCGTTGGCTTTAGAGGCTTCTACATCTATCTTTGCTGCTTGAATCTCTAAGTTTTGTGCTTTTAAGATTTCCAGTGCTTCATCAAGTGAAGGACCATTTTGACTACTTGTTAAATCACTGTCTGAAAGCGTATATTTTGAAGTGTCAAAGCTTGTGTTGTCCTCTTGAATATTATCAAGTGATAAATCATCTTCATCAACACTAACTGGTGTGTCTATTGCTTCTGTGGTATCTATACTTGCAGTTGCTGTAGCATCTGTTTTTGGTGTTACAGTCGGTTGATTTGGAAATCTATGTTTATATGACATAGCAACAAGTGCTTTTTTGTACTCTTTTTTCAATTCACTTAAACGTTTTTCAGCAGGTGCATATTTTTTAAAACATCCGCATCTTACGGTTTGTGTCTTACCTAGTGTTATAACTTTACAGTCTTTTGGATACTCTTTCTCACCCAAATCACTGTCTGCTTGTGATTTGTAACTACTGAGTAGTTGTACAGTATAACAAGTCTCGTCTGAGGCTGCATTTACTATTGATGTGAGAAAAAATAACGTAGCTAAAAGTTTAATCATTATTAATCCCTTTCTTCTGTCTTTAGTTTGTATAATATTTAACTAGTTATTATAACATATATATCTTTCTATAATATCACAAAAGCATCAAATTCTTAAATTAAAAGTACTTTCTAATATAAGAAAATAGTATAGTTCAGCCTTAAGTTTATCTCACTATTATATGAATAATATTTTACTTATAGGTGATGCTTTTTATGTCAAATGCTTGTCCTCTGAATTTTACGAAAGTAGATTCCAATGTTTCTCGTTTTGGTGCTCTTTTTGTGGCTCTTTTAGTACTTACTTATCTATATACTTCAAACGTTTATATTCTTCTGTTTCTTCTTGTAGATTTTGTTTTGAAACTTTTTTTAAATCCAGGGATATCACCTATAATGATCTTGGCAGAGTCTTTAAAATCAATCTTTAAAATAAAGGAAAAGTATGCAGATGGAGGAGCAAAAAAACTGGCTGGATATTTTGGTCTGTTTTTTGTCACTTCTCTTCTTGTTACACATTTTTTAGATGTGTGGTTTATCTCTTTGTCAATAGCTTTTGTCTTTTTACTCTGCTCTTTATTAGATGTTTTTTTTGATTACTGTATCGGATGTAAAATCTATTTTATAATTAAAAAAATCTATCCAAACTTTATGAATAACCTGTAAATTTTTTTTATTTATTACCGATTCTATTTTATCTGTATTAAATATATTGACTGAAACAGTGTGCTATAATGAAAAGAAGTGGAAGGATTTGTGTGAAATATTTAAAATTGCTATTTATTATCTTTCTTTTGTCATTTGTAAGTATCGTTTTTTTTGTTCTAGTCAATAAAAAACAGATGCATGAAATGCAACAGGTATCGCATAATATTGCATCTGCGATTAGTTTTCAGGTCAAAGATGCACAATCTGCAGTGAAGTATCTTAATTTGACCATGACACAGGTTTTGGAAAATAAAGAGAAATTCCAATTTTCAAAAACATTGAGAAAAGGTAAAAGTGTAGGGCGTTATACCTATTCACTCTTTGAACCAGGTATCTCGTCCCCTTTGGTCATAGATAAGGCAAATTTACTCGGCTGGTCTGAAGTTGAAAATGATATACGATATACGGATGAGCAGGCAGCAGCACTTTTTTTATCAGAGAACTTCAAGTTGTTTTATACGCAAAATAAAAATTTTGCATGGATTTATTATTTTTCAAAACACCATTTTACCGTTATCTACCCATATATTTCAGAAGATGATTTTACATTTAATATGGAGTTGGAAAAAGAACCTTTTTTTGCCTGTGCGACACCGGCTTTAAATCCTGAAGGAAAGCTTTTTTTTACTCCTTTATACAGTGATTTGATAGGAAAAGGTTTGATGGTCACCATAGGAAAACCTGTATATGTAAAAGGTGAATTCTTGGGAACAATTGATATTGATATCACACTCAATAATATTGATAATATACTGTTTAATCTTGATACATTAGAAAATAAAAGCTTGTTTTTTAATGACAGTATGCAGATTTTAGGCAGTAACAATATAATCAAAGACTTCAACAGAAGTAAAATCTACTTAGCAGATAAATACTTCTCCAAAGAGTTGCTCCAAAGTGAAGATACACAGGGCAAAATTAAATACAGAGATGGGAAGTATCTCTTTTTGAAAAAAATCAAAGGTACCCCTTTTACTTTGATATATTTTCAAGATGCACCTGTAGTGTGGTTAAGTACCTTAGGTTATCTCATACCTATTTTACTCTTGTTTATCCTCTTTATTGTGATTATTATTCTCTATGAAAAATCACGTGGAGTAATGAAAAAATTTGAAGAGCAGGCAACGAAAGATTACTTGACAGGTGCCTACAATAGACGATACTTTTTTAATGTCGGCTCTACAATATTTTTAAAAGCACAAAGAAAAAAAAGCTCTGTAGCAGTTGTAATGGTGGATATAGATGATTTTAAAAGAGTGAACGATCTGTATGGACATAAGGCAGGTGATCTTGGGATAATAGAGATTAAAAAAATCTTAGATAAAAATCTTAGGAGATCAGACCTTTTTGCAAGATTTGGGGGTGAAGAGTTTTGTATACTCCTTGATGATATCTCTGCAAAAGATATATATACATTGCTTGAGAAGATACGCAAAGAGTTTGAGGTAAATGTTATTGTGAGTGGGAAACACCGGTTTTCATATACGGTTTCATTTGGTGTTGCTTATGGCATGCTTGAATCTTTAGAAGAGATGATAAATTTGGCAGATAAAGCACTCTATAAATCAAAAAGCAATGGTAAAAACAGTATAACTGTCTATCATACACATTAAAGGAGAAAAGAGTGGCAGAAGTAGTTGAGTTAACAGATACAAGTTACAGTGCATTTATTCAAAGCATTGATTCTGTGTTGTTTATAGATTTTTACAGTGATACCTGTCCTCCGTGCCAGACACTTTTAGCTTATCTTCCAAAATTAGCCCAACATTACAAAGATGAAAAAGTTACAATTGCCAAGGTAAACGCAGCAAAAAATCCAAAACTTTCGGCAAAATATATGGTGCAAAGTGTACCCTTAAGTGTTGTTGTAGGTCAAGATAAGATGATAAAACATGCAGAGATCGGTCTTTTGGGTATTGATGCTTATATGAAAATGATAGATAAAGCTTTGGGCAAAGGCGGATTTTTCTCAAGGCTCTTTGGGTAATTATGCTTTATATTATTATCTATATACTCTTTGAAGTTTATGAAGTAGAGTGGCAAAAAGCTCCGACGATGGAGGGAATGCTTGAAAAAATGTATACCTATTACAAAAAGAGTATTTTTGTATTTTTACTTATGCATCCTACATTTTATTTTGCGATTACATTTATGCTTTTTACCAACTACAATATTTATGCATTAATACTTTTTGCCATCAAAGCATCTGATATAGCGACAAAACTTATTTTGATGAAGCAGCTATTTATAGATAAACAAATTTCTGCTGATTTGTCTATGATGCTGCGAACACCAATTCACTGGTTGTTACCCTATATCGGGCTGAGTGTTTATCCATTTCTCATTTATATGGCTCTTTCATAGTCAAAAAAACTGTATTATTGTAATGCAGAACGGCTGTAGAGTCTATCCCCAAAGTAGTATTCATTCCAATAAATCTCTCCGTTTTCAGTATGTACGCTGTATGGATAGACAGATCTCTCTCCATTTGGGAGTATAAAGATAATCTTCCCACTTTTTGCATTGCCTACTGCCTGCCAGTGTCCTCTGCCTTGTGTGTCACTTGCTGCTCCCCAAACCGCTCCGACCGATGCATCACTGTTTCCAAAGCTCGAACTACTGCTGTCTGAGTAGGTACCATCGGGATAGAGATAGACATGGCTTTCTCTGTATTTTGAATAGTATGACCATTTACCGATAAATCTCTGATTTATATCTGCACTGTTTTGTAACTTGTTTTGTTTCTTTTTTTTGAGTGAATTTGCTATAAATTTTCCAGCATTAATAAGCTCTTTGGAGAAAGATTCCGGAGTGCTCATTACTATGACGGTTGCTCCGCCGTTTTGTGAGACAACTCTGCCAAATGCTTTTGCTTTGACCATCTGCATCTGATACATTCCCGTATAATCCCCTTCATATCCTGTTTTTGTAAAATTATGAAGTTTTCCTTGAAGTCGTAAGTATCCCTCTTCTTCATTTAGACCTTGGCGCATCGCATTTTTGAGTGCTTCTTTTGTCGAAAAGTTGTGTATGTAGACTATGATGAGTCCGGCTGTTGTGTTGCTTTGCAGAAGAATCACATCTGCATTATCTTGGTATTGCCAGTTTTGCGGAGTATCTAAAGAAAAGTCCCACATAGCATTACTAATGTTTTGTGCATGCAGAACAAGGCCAAATCCAAATAAGAGAGAGAGTAAAATATTACGCATTTTCAAGCTCCATTTTTAGTATATACAACTAAAAGTGTAGTATATTGTTTATTTATAATAAATAAAGATATACTATAAATGATAAAATAAATTTTCAAAAAAAGGAATGAGATGAAGAAGAGAGTATTTTCACTTATAGGTTTATCATTGTTGATGAGTGGGTGTGCTACTATGCAACAAACGCAGACACATACTACTCCATCCAATCAAAAGGTAGAGGTGAGTAAGAGTATTGCTATGAAAAAAGATGAGCCAAAAGGCTTAAAAAGAAAAGTGGCAATTGCACGTTTTACCAATGAAACACGTTATGGACAGAGCTTTTTTATAGATAAAAACAGTGACCGTATAGGAAAACAGGCCATGGACATTTTATCAAACAAGCTTTTTGCTACAGGCAAGTTTTTAATGCTCGAACGTGCCGACTTGTCTAAAATAGAAGATGAATTGAAAATAGGAAAGAGCCCAAAACTTGACAATGCAGCTGACTTTATCATACTTGGTTCAATAACCGAGTTTGGAAGAAAAGAGGTGAGTGATGTCGGTTTTTTCAGTCGTGTGAAAAAACAAGAGGCTTTTGCAAAAGTTCATATCCGCATTGTAGATGTGCATACAGGACAGATAATCTACTCTGATGAGGGCAAAGGAACAGCGTACAGTGAAGCTGGAAATGTCATGGGTGTCGGAGATAAAGCAGGTTATGATGGAGAGTTGAATGACAAGGCTATTGATGCGGCTATTTCGGATTTGGCATCTAATATCATTGAAAATATGTTAGATAAGCCATGGAGAGGTTATATTTTAGGATATGAAGATAAGAACCTGATTATATCCGGCGGGAAAAGTCAAAATATTAAAGTAGGTGATAGATTTGCAGTCTTTAGAGAGGGAAAAAAGGTAACAAATCCTCAGACACATATGATGATAACACTTCCGGGTGAAAAAGTTGCAGAGATAGAGATAGTAGCTACTCTTGGTGATACACCGGAAAATGAAGTCTCTTTGGCAAAAATTCTAAATGGTGATTTGAGCTCTTATATAAAAGCAAAAGATTTTTCATCAATATATATCAAAAAAGGAGATAAACAATGAAGTATCTAGTATCAGTTTTTACTCTGTTGGCACTATTGAGTTTGAATGCCTGTGGCTACAAAGAGGGAGTCTCTACCGGTGCGGCCAAAGCATATCTCTACTTTACAGGTGATACAAAAACCGCTGAGGTCTCCATAGACAAGGGTGAAAGATTCAGTGTAAAACCGAGTCGTAATAATCAGTATGCAATTAAACCGGGAAAGCATCTTGTAGAAGTATATAAAAATAACGAGCTTATCCTGCAAAGAGAGATATATGTCGGTGACGGGATAGCCAAAGAGATAGAGTTACGATGATGAAAACAATTTTATTTTTAACTGTTTTGTCCGGGGCCCTCTTCATGAGCGGTTGTGCCACAAAAGAGCCTCTGTATTACTATGGCAGTTATTCTCAAAATTATTATAATTACAAAAAGAATATGGGTCCGGAGTCTGAACTGGAATTTCAAAAGGCCATTGAAGATGCTATTGCAAATGCACAAGATGGAGAGTCTCACAGAGTTGCTCCGGGTATGTATGCAAATCTCGGTTATCTTTATCTAAAACAGGGTAAGTCTGCTAAGGCAAGAGAAAACTTCATAAGAGAGAAAAAACTCTATCCGGAGTCTGCTCACTTTATGGATAGACTTATCCGAAAAATAGATGCTGCAGAGGGAGAGAGTAATGAGAAATAGACTTCTTTTATTATTGAGTTTGACTGCGTTTATAATTACTTTAACAGGATGTGGTCCCGCAGCCGCTACAAAAGCAACTGAATTCCCAAAAATGTATGAAGAGAAACCACGTTCCATTTTAATACTGCCTCCTATGAATAACAGCTCTGATGCTGAGGCAAAAGATTACTATATGACAACAGTAGAGATGCCTTTTGCTCTTATGGGGTACTACACTTTTCCTGCAGAGATGGTTGCAGATATTATGAAGCAGGAGGGTGTTTATGATACTGAACTGCTTTATAATCTGCCTACAAATAAATTTTATGAGTATTTCGGAGCAGATGCTGTACTCTTTAGCACTATCAACAGATGGGATGTTTCCTATGCGGTTATAGCCTCTTCCTTAACTGTCTCCATCACTTCCAAGCTGGTCTCTACAAAAACAAATGAAGTCTTATGGCACTATACAGGAAGTGTTCATGTTGATTTAAGCGGTGGTAGCAGTGGTGGCGGTGGGATTGCTGATTTGGTTGCAAGTGCTATTGCTACAGCCATAAATACGGCAGCGGCAGATTATGTAGACTATGCAAAACAGGCAAATAGGCGAATAATCTATACGCTCCCTGCAGGACCCTACAGTCCAATGTATATGCAGGATCAAAATGTTCAGATTAAATAGGGATTTATTATAATTATATTTAATTTATAGTAGTATTACAACAAAAAAATTTGACCAAAAAAGTGAGCTATTATGATTAGGAAAATTATTACTTATCCTGAGACACCGAGTTTAGAGTTTGGTGCAAATGTACGCTTTTTTAATGAAGAGTTGTTTGAACTTATTCAAGATTTAAAAGATACGATAGAAGCAAATGATTTACAAGCACTTGCTGCGTTTCAAATAGGCTCCCCCTATAATGTAATTGTAATAAAAAATGACAATGGTTACATTGAACTTATAAATGCAAGAGTTATTAAGCGTGAGGGAAGTGTTGAAGGAGTGGAGAAGACTGCATATTTTCCGGGACTGAGCGCCAAAACAAAGCGCTATGAAAAGATCAAAGTTATGTATGAAGACAGAGAAGAGAAGCAGCAGTTTTTAGAAGCTGAGGGAGAACTCTCTATCATTATTCAACGTAAGCTTGACTACTCTTTTGGTTCAAACTTCAGAGTACGGCTTGATGATAAAGAGAGAGCACTTTTTGACTCTAAACTTGAATTTGGTACTGATGCCATTACAGATAACGGTTGTCCGACTGTCTTTAAGCGTGACAGGATTTTGCATACATTTAAGTACACTTTTGTAGCGGGACTTTTAGGAGTTGGGGCTTCTTTTTTTCTCAGTGAAGAAAATCTTGCTATACTCAAAACAGTAGAGAACTATGGGATGCTCTTTATGCTGTTTCTTTTAGTGGTATATTTCTTTTATGCACAGTATGAGGGACGACAGTATAAAAACTGCAGCTCATGCCAGATAGGAAACATCATCGGAGTTACTGCTATCTCTTTTGTCAAACTGGCACTTCTTTTTGGACTCAACTACTTTCTTCTATGGTAAATAAAGAGTTTCATAAATCACTTTTAAAATGGTATGAGAAGTATGGACGTCATGAACTTCCATGGCGTAACACAGATGATATTTATCATATCTATGTCAGTGAGATAATGCTGCAGCAAACGCAGGTGAGCCGTGTACGGGATGAATACTATCCAAAATTCTTAAAAAGATTTCCTACGCTTGAGATACTTGCTCAGGCAGATTTGGATGAGGTTTTTTCACTCTGGAGCGGGCTTGGGTACTACTCAAGAGCGAGAAATCTTCATAAAACTGCACAAATGTGTAAAAATACTCTTCCAACTGAGAAAAAAGAGCTTCTGAAACTACCCGGTATCGGCGAATACACTGCGAGTGCCATCTGTAGTTTTGGATATAGACAAAATACTCCTGTTGTGGATACAAACATAGCAAGAGTGATAAAACGTCTTTTTGCTTTGCTTGATATTAGCGATAAAGAGCTTCGTAAATATGCCACTGCGTTTATAAACGCAGTAGATGTCCGAGCACACAATCTTGCACTGATGGATCTGGGCTCTTTGGTCTGTCTGCCGAAAAATCCCAAGTGTGATGAGTGTCCACTGCGTTTAGCATGTGAAGGAAAGAGAGAACCGGAGCTTTATACTCAGAAAAAGCAGACTTTTTATGAGTCTCTTGAACTTTTTTACGCTGTTTTCATACAAGATGGACAGATCGCTCTAAAAGTCTCTGATAAAAAGCTCTATAAGGGTATGTTGGTACTTCCTGAGACAGAACCCATAGAAGAGAACTTTATCGCTGCGTTTAAACACTCCTATACAAAATACAGACTCACTGTCAATCTCTATGAAGTGACAGCGATGAATGAAGAAGTGGTCTGGATATCACTTGATGAACTTACAAATGCTCCAATATCTTCACTTACTAAAAAAGCAAGCTCTTTTTTTTAACTATATCAAACTACAAGAAACAATATGCTAGAGTTGCATCACTAAAAGAAGAGGACGGCAGATGAATCTAGCAGGGACTTTGGCACCAAAAGAGAAATTGGTAGATGTGGCACAGTTGATGAGTGCCTATTATGAGTTGAAACCGGACTTAAATGAAGAGACACAAAAGGTAAGCTTTGGTACTTCAGGACATCGAGGCACTGCGTTTGGAAAAAGTTTTAATGAAGCACATGTTATGGCGATTACACAGGCAGTATGTGAATACAAAAAAGAGCAGGGGTATGAGGGAGTGCTCTATATAGGCAAAGACTCCCATGCTCTCTCAAGTGCTGCACAAAATACGACCATTAGAGTATGTGTCGCAAACCAGATAAAGGTAGCGGTTGCAAAAGATGAGGAGTTTACTCCGACACCGCTCATCTCTTTTGCAATTTTAGAACACAATAAAAACAGTGATAAAAAAGCAGATGGTATTGTCATTACACCATCACACAACCCTCCTGCTGATGGTGGTTTTAAATACAACACACCAAACGGCGGTCCTGCTGATACAGATGTAACATCCATTATTGAGAAGCGTGCAAATGAGATTTTGCAAAATGGTCTGGCTGATGTGAAGAGAGTAGCGTATGGCGATGCTGTAGCTTCTGAGTATTTTGAAGAAGTTGATTTTATTACGCCCTATGTTGCAGCTTTAGAAGAGATTGTAGATATAAAGGCGATAAAGGGTGCAAAACTCAAAATCGCAGCTGATGCTCTTGGCGGCTCAGCTATAGGGGTCTATAAAAAGATAAAAGAGCATTACTCTCTTGATATGGAAATTATCAATCCTTATGTGGATTATAGCTTCTCATTTATGACGCTTGACCATGATGAAAAGATACGTATGGACTGCTCATCACCATACGCTATGGCATCACTGCTTAAGCTCAAAGATAAGTATGATCTTGCCTTTGCAAACGATACAGATGCAGACAGACACGGTATCGTAACACCAAAAGGCGGACTTCTCAATCCTAACCACTACTTGAGTGTCGCTATCTGGTATCTTTTTCAACACAGAAAAGAGTGGAACAGCTCTCTTAAAGTCGGTAAAACACTGGTTTCGAGTTCTATGATAGACAGGGTATGTGAGAGTATTGGCAAAGAGGTCTATGAAGTTCCGGTCGGTTTTAAGTGGTTTGTAGAGGGACTTTATGACGGTTCTTTAGGATTTGGCGGTGAGGAGAGTGCAGGTGCTTCCTTTTTGCGATTTGACGGAAGTGTCTGGAGTACAGACAAGGACGGTATCATCTTAAATCTGTTGGCAGCTGAGATCATGGCCATAACAGGCAAAGATATAGCCGATATATACGCTGCGTTTGAAGAGGAGTTTGGTAAGGCCTACTACGGGCGTATAGATGCTCCTGCATCACTTGAACAAAAGAAGATACTAAAGTCCCTAAACGCAGCGGCTGTGAGCATCGATACTCTTGCAGGAGAGAAGATAGAAGCTATCTTTAGCAATGCTGCAGGAAACGGTGCAGCTATCGGCGGTGTAAAGGTCGTGACAAAAAACGGATGGGTGGCGATGCGTCCCTCCGGAACCGAGAATATCTATAAGATATATGCGGAGAGCTTTATCTCTCAAGAGCATTTAAAAGCATTACAAAAAGATGCACAAAGTGTGATGGAAGAGCTTTTTAGCAAAATTTAACGGCTGATTTTGGTGAAATTGTAAAAAAAACATTCGATACAATGATACTTTAATGTGAAAAAAAATAAAATATCATTAATAAAACTGAGTAGAGACAAAGGATAAAAAATATGGCTGTAAAAGTAGCGATAAACGGAACAGGTAGAATTGGAATGATTGTGGCAAAGATTGTTACAAGTAGAGATGATATTGAACTTGTAGCGATTAATACGACTGCAAAACCGGATATGTTGGAGTACCTCTTTAAATATGACAGTGTTCACACAGGTGTGGATGCAAAAGTGATCGATGAGAAGACTATTGAGATCAACGGTAAAAGAGTTGTAATGAGCTCTACTCGTAACCCTGAAGAACTTACATTTGGAAAAGCGGGTGCTGAGGTTGTTATTGAGTGTACGGGTGTATTTCTGACAACTGAAAAGGCAGAGGCGTATCTTAAAGACGGTGTTAAAAAAGTAGTGATGAGTGCACCTGCAAAAGATGACACTCCGACATACGTTTTAAATATCAATACAGATGAGTATAAAGGTGAGGCTATCATCTCAAACGCAAGCTGTACGACAAACGGACTTGCTCCGCTTTGTAAAGTTCTTGATGATGAGTTTGGAATAGAGAACGGTCTTATGACTACTATCCACTCATATACAAATGACCAAAACATTTTGGATGTAAAACACAAAAAAGATATGCGTAGAGCACGTGCTGCTGCTGTAAATATGATCCCTACAACAACGGGTGCCGCAAAAGCGATAGGTAAGGTTATGCCACAGCTTAACGGAAAACTCAACGGATATGCTATGCGTGTTCCTACTCCAGATGTTTCAGTAGTAGACTTGACAGTGAACTTAAGAAAGCCGGTATCTAAAGAAATAATAAACGCTGCGTTTGAAAAAGCGAGCCAAACGAACTTCAAAGGTCTTATTGAGATCGATAATGACAAACGTGTATCGAGTGATTTTGTCGGTTCTACTTACAGCTGTACTTATGTTCCGGATATGGTAAGTGTTGTTGATGAAAAAACTGTAAAAGTACTTGCATGGTATGACAATGAGTGGGGTTACAGCTCAAGACTTGTTGATATGTGTATATTTGTAGGAAACAACTAGTAGTTAACTCTAAACAGGAGGATTTATGTCATTAGCGATTATGTGCTCAGGTGGTGATGCTCCAGGCATGAATCCTGCTATTAAAAAATTTGTTGATTATGTCTATAAGAACGGCCAAAAGGCCTATTTTATCTATGAGGGTCTTGAAGGTCTTATAGACAACAAAATCAAAGAGGCATCATACAAAGATGTCGCAGGCATTGTCCACCTTGGCGGGACAATCATCCGCTCTTCACGCTCAAAAAGATTCTATGAATACTCCTACAGAAAACAGGCTTATAAAAATTTAAAAGCTCTTGGTATTAATGGTATTGTCGTTTTGGGTGGTGATGGCTCTTTTCGTGCTATGGAGATATTCAGCTCTGAATTTGAGATAAATTTTGTAGGTATTCCCTCTACTATAGACAATGATATTTATGGCTCTGAGTATTGTCTTGGTGTTGATACTTCACTGAATGTCATCCGTGATGCTGTGGATAAAATCCGTGATACTGCATCTTCTTTTAACCGTGCTTTTATCATTGAGGTGATGGGCAGAGAATGCGGCTATCTTGCTGCTGTTTCATCTATAGTGAGCGGTGCCGAGATCTGTGTTATTCCAGAAGTTGAATTTCCTAAAGCAGCAGTAGAGAAAAGACTGCAATCAGAGATACAAAACGGACGTAACTATGTACTGGCAATCGTAGCTGAGGGGACAAAAAAAACATCAGAGATACATTCATGGATCCAAGAGACGATGGGTCTTGAGAGCAGGGTAAGTATACTTGGGCATATTCAAAGAGGAGGTAATCCTACTGTATATGACAGGCTAATGGCGTTTGATTTTACTATTGCTGCGGTTGATTATCTTTTAAAACATCAAAATTCAAATAAAGTTGTGGTATTTAACAAAGGTGAATTCTCTTTTATAGAGATTCAAGAGGTCGTTTCAAACAAATACCAACTTCCTCCACATCTTTTAAACGCAATCAATTATCTTGATTAACAACTGCTTATTTATTCTACAAAAGGCACTTTTAGAGATAAATCTGGTAGGTCTTGCGATGCTTGAATCAATCAGTTCTCAAGGTTGTGATGAGGTGCAAGGGTATTATTTTGCCAAACCTTTGAGCGTTAAGGATTTTCAAAGAGAATATTTAAATGAATAATAAAAAAAGTATCTATTCCTGGGCTCTGTATGACTGGGCAAACTCAGCGTATGCTACAACGGTAATGGCAGGTTTTTTTCCTCTGTTTTTTAAGGCTTACTATAGTCAGGGGAGTGATGTGACTGTGAGCACTGCTCAACTTGGTTTTGCAAACTCGATTTCCAGTTTTGTGATAGTACTTATTGCACCACTTCTTGGTGCTATTGCTGATGGTGCATCACTAAGAAAACGTTTCTTATTTCTTTTTGCATACCTTGGTATCTTGATGAGTGCGACACTTGCCCTTGTCGGAGAGGGTGAGTGGCAGCTTGCAGCATCTATTTATGTACTTGGCAATATCGGATTTATGGGCTCAAATATCTTCTATGATGGGCTTTTGCCCTCAATCTCAGATGAAAAGAGTGTTGATTATATCTCCGGACTTGGGTTTGCTCTGGGATATTTGGGTGGGGGAATTCTTTTTGGTATAAATGTTTGGATGCTTCAGGATTTTGCTTTTTTTGGTTTTTCAAATGAAGCTGAAGCTATAAAGATTTCCTTTGTGAGTGTTGCACTCTGGTGGGCTCTCTTTTCTCTGCCACTTTTTCTCTTTGTAGAAGAAAAAAGAGCAAAAACAAAAGAGAAGACACGCATAGTCTTGAAAAATGGATATGTAAGACTTAAACAGACTTTCTCTAAGATACGTCAACTTAAGGGAGTATTGCTTTTTTTAGTAGCATACTGGCTCTATATTGACGGAGTAGATACTATTATTCGTATGGCAGTTGATTATGGAATGGCGCTTGGGTTTGACTCATCGAACCTGATTTTAGCACTTTTGATTGTGCAGTTTGTAGGTTTTCCTGCAACATTGTTTTTTATAAAAATAGCGGCTTTTTTAGATACAAAAAAAGCTATATTTATGGCTATCGGAGTCTATATTTTTATTATTGTTTTTGCATCGAAAATGCAAGAGGTAGAGGAGTTTTATATCTTAGCAGTATTAATAGCACTTGTACAAGGAGGGATTCAGGCCCTTAGCCGTTCATACTACTCAAGGATGATTCCTCAAGAAAAATCTGCTGAATTTTTTGCTTTTTATAATCTATTAGGAAAATTTGCAACTATTTTTGGACCACTTTTGGTAGGCTTTGTAGCCCTCTTTAGTCAAAATTCAAGACTCTCAATAGCATCAATAGCCATACTCTTCATAGCCGGAGCAGTTTTACTCTACTTTGTAGATGAAAAAAAAGTAAAAAAAGAAGTTGATGAAGCTTTAGTACAAAAAGGAGGAAAGAATGAAAATAAG
>CAZCMR010000006.1:0-67599 GCA_964499805.1 uncultured Sulfurimonas sp. | reverse complement strand
GCGGTTTGCTGGTGGGGAATATTTTGCTGCGTTTGGGATAAATCTGAAAAAGAGGAGAGAATCAAATGGAAGAGTTGATAGAGAAGATGAAAATATTAGGGGTATTGAAAACACCCGAAATTATTGATGCTTTTAGAGCAATAGATAGAAAATATTTTGTGCCTACTGCGTTTAGAGAACGTGTTTATGTTGATGCACCTCTACCTATCGGAGAAAACCAAACTATATCGCAACCTTCTACTGTAGCTTTTATGCTTGAGGCACTGGCTCCAGTCAAAGGAGATAAGGTTCTTGATATCGGATCAGGTTCAGGATGGACAACAGCTTTGTTGTGTCATATTGTTACAAAAGAGGGTAGTGTGACAGGCTTAGAGAGGATAGAAGAGCTTGTAAAAATAGGGCAGCGTAATCTTTCTCAATTTGATTTTGGAGAGCACTGTAGAATTGAGCAAGCAAAAGAGCAACTTGGTATGCCCGGAGTTTTGTTTGATAAAATTTTAGTCTCAGCAAGTGCCGATGAAATACCAGAAATGCTTTTTGAGCAATTAAAGATAGGCGGAGTGGTTGTCATGCCTATAAAAAATTCAATTTTTAGATTTCAAAAGCTTATGTATAACAAAATAGTCTCTCAAGAGTTCCCGGGGTTTGTATTTGTTCCGCTAATCACAAAGAGGGGGAATTAGGTACTGCTTGAAAATATACTGCTGCGTTTGGGATAAATCTTAGTGTGATTTTTTGACACAGTTGCGACCGGCATCTTTTGCAAAATATAGAGCTATGTCGGCATTTTTTAGGAGTTTGTCTGTGGAAGTTGTATGTTTGTCTATACTTGCAACACCTATACTGACCGTAATACTAAATGTAGATTCTGTATTCTTTTGAAATCGTAAGGAGGCTACCTCATTTCGTAAGCGTTGTGCAAATTCAAATGCATGAGAGAGCGTTGTGTTTGGTAGAACGATAACAAACTCCTCTCCTCCGTAGCGACCGCTGTAGTCACTCTCACGTAAGGTGCTTTGTATAAGCTGAGAGAATTGTCTGAGCACATCATCCCCTGTTAAATGTCCGTAGCTGTCATTGACGTTTTTAAAAAAATCAATATCTAACATACAAAGAGAGAGCGGAGTGTCGTATCGTATTGCACTGTGCATATCTCTTTGTAATATCTCCTGAAGTGTTCTTCTGTTGTAAAGAGAGGTAAGCGAATCATAGCGGGAGAGATGGAGCAGTTTACTCTCAAGCTCTTTTCTGTCGGTGATGTTACGTGAGAGCATGATAACGGTTGCTTCTGCATTACTGTTTTGTTTAAGACTGCAAGAGAGTTCAAACCATAACTCATTATCTTCTATATTGATTTGAATTTGATGCCCACACGAGATGCCTTTTTTGTAAGTCTCTTTTATGACAGACATCACCTTTTTTGCTGCTGAATCTGGGAGTATCTGTTCTATCGTATTGCCAAGGAGTTGTTGTTTACTTGCAGCGAGTTCTTGTGGTTTTTGTGCCCAAACATTGAGATAGTTGCCGTTTTTGTCAAGCTCGAACATCAAGTCGGGAATTGCAGCTAAAATGGCATTTTGTGCGTTGATAGTCTCTAACATTTTCTGTTCGGTTTGTGTGATGTCAAAAACAGAAGCGATGGTGACACCAGACTCTGAGAAAAAGGTGATATTGATGGATGCCCATAAAAATCCACTTTTTGTGTTGAGCCTGATCTTATAGTTTTGCGGTACGTTTGGGATACCTTGGACTCTTTTGGTATGGTACTCTTCAAGCATTGCTCTATCATCACTATGGACCCACTCCAAAAATGAACTGCCCAGAAACTCTTTTTCAGTAACTTGCAGCATATCTAAGAGTTTTGCATTGGCCAAGGAGATAGTTGAATCAGCTTCAACAGTTGCAATACCTACATCAGTAGTATCAAAAATTGTCTTATAATCTAAACTCATCATAAAACATTATATGTTTAAAGAGCTTAAAGTTATATCTGTTCATTGTCTGTGCAGTTAAATGCAGATATTAAAACTTGTTCTTTTTTAGATTTTCAAGTGCCTGAGAGGACATCTCTTTTACTCTCATTGCAATCTCATTGACGCTTGTTGCCGTTTGAAGGTTGACTTTTGTGCCTTCATCTACTTCTGAGACAGCGGTATTTATTTGGTTTGCATTGAGACTCTGCTCCTTGATGCTTGACTCTATATCTACAATGGACTGTGATAGTATATTGATATTTGCATTGATCTCAGCGAGTGATTTTTGTGTGCCTTCTGCAAGCTTGCGTACTTCATCTGCAACTACGGCAAAACCACGACCATGTTCACCGGCGCGTGCAGCTTCTATGGCAGCATTAAGAGCAAGCAGATTTGTCTGGTCGGCTATATCTGAGATGATACTCACAACGCTTTTTATATCATTGGATTGTGAAACGACTTCCTGTGCTCTGCTTGAAGTGTCATCTATAGACTCGGTAATTTGCATGACCGAAGAGGTTGTAAGGTTGAGCTGTGATGCCTGCTCACTTGCAGATTTTTGGAGTGATGCCATCTGCGTTTGGAGGATGTCAGCCTGCTCTTGTAACTCTGTTGATGTTTTGTAAGTCTCTTTTAGCAGCGCGACTATAGCACAGCCAAGAGCATTTATCCCATCTACAACAGCTTTGGTTTCTCCTTCTATTTTATCATCTAAAGCAATAGAATCAAGATAGTTGTAGTGTGCATATTTATCCAGACCTACAAGTATATCCTGCATAACTTTGGATTGAATGTCTAGCATTTTATTGATTGTATTTGCCAGAGTCTGTATTTGAGAATTTGAAGCTTGTGTCTGTACACGGCACTTGTAATGGCCTTGTTGCATTTTATTGAGTACGAGGATAGCTTCGCCGACACAAAGCATATCATTTTCAATTCCTTCATTGATTTGGTCTGTCTGCTCATTTACCATTTTTGCAACAATGGCAAGCTCATCACTACCATCAAGGTCTATTTTTTCTATAACATTATGGTGTCTGTTTAAAAACTCTAAAAACTGTTCCATTCCATGGCTGATTTTATCTATGGAGTTGGTGATGTTTTTACTTATAATATAAGAGAGTATCACGGTAAATAAAATAACCAGGAACATAGCAAGGGAATAGAGAAGCAGACTTGATTTCTCACTGCTGTACTTCTCATCAGAGACGGCAATAAGTTTTGTACTTAAATGATCATCTACTTTTTTGAGTAGATTGATTTTCTTTGTTATCATATCAAACCAATAGCCGGCATCAACACCAAAACCACCTATTGTGTGTGCATTAAGGGCTATATTTCTCATTCTGTTGACTTCCGATATGGTTTTGCCCTGCATTGTTTTGAAGTAGTATTTTTGTGTATTTTTATCTGCAACTGCTAAAAACGCAGTGATAAAGGAGTCCTGTTCTGTCAAGAGTTTGACAAATTTATCTTTCATTCCAGGAAGAAATTTATTTCTGGCAAAACTGTTTGTAAGTACGGCTCTCTCTACTCCTGCACGCTCTTTTGCCATTAAAAAGTTATAAAATGCTGTCATATCTCTCGTCTGTTTTGCTGTTTGCATTTTTGAGATTAAATCTGCAACAACAGTTAAGAATTTTGCATTGTTATGTGTGTAGTATGCAATGGCTTTTTTCACAGGAAGTGAAAAGTTATCGACCCCTGCTCTTATGCTTTTTATTTGTTTAATTGAGTTGAGCGCAATTGTCAGATCTTTTTGTAACTGCGCATCTTCTTGAAAGTTTGAGAGTGTTTGTATCTCTTTTAAAAGTCTTTCTATTTTTGTATCACTCAGCAATCTCTGTTCTGGCAGCTCTTTTGTGAACTTTTTCCCGTGTGAGCCTAAAAATCCTGCGCTTGCTCCTCTCTCTTTTTGTGTTTCATGAATGAGATTAGCAATAAGTTTGGCGATATAGACTGCTTCTTTTGAGTTGCCAGAAGAGGCATGAAGGTGTGCTGCCATATAGTTTTCAACTTTTTTCAGTAAGTTGATTTTTTGAGTTATGGTTTTAAACCAATAATTTGGATCAACACCAAAACCGCCTATCTCATTGGAATTCGCTAAAATTTTTCTCATTCTGTTGACTTCATCGACAGCTTTTCCCTGCAGTGTAGCATTTAAAAATTTTATATCATCCTCTTGTGCCAGTGTTTTAAAACTCTCCATATAAGAGTCCTGTTCGGCTATAAGTGATTGTAGTTTTGTTTTTGCATTGCTTAGAAATTTGTCCTGAGCAAATGTCGCACTGCCCACGGCTCTCTCAATTCCCGCACGCTCTTTAGAGTTTAAAAAGTTATAGTATGCCAGCGTAGCATCAGCCAGCTCTGCATCTGCTGCCTGCGTTGATGTTTTGGCAATAAAGTTTAAAAACTTTTTATTCATATTGGTATAGTATGCGATAGCTTTTTTAGGAGTGATATCTTGTGCTATAACCTTTGAACGTATCTCTTTAATTCTTTGCAAATCTTGCATTGCTTTTTGGAAGTATGCTTTTGTGTCAGGATTTAAAATATCACTGCTTGCATTTTGTGTGATGAAGTTATGAAGTGCTTCGATTTTTACATTTGTCGATTTTTGCTGTTGGGGTAGTTTCTGAACAAACTTTTTCCCTTTTGAGCCTAAAAACCCTGCCGTAGCTCCCCTCTCTTTTTGTGTTTCATGTACAAGTGAAGAGATTACTGCATCAAGATTGATGATTGTGTTGTAGTTCGCATACTGGTTCTTTTTCTCTACATTGGTGTTGATGGCAAATGCTGCCATAATAATCATTGTCAGCGTCGGTAAAATAACATTAATGAGTAGTTTGTTCTTGATACTTATATGTTTTAAAAATTCCATTATTGCTCCTTGGCTTTCATCTCTTTGTAGAGTTTTTCATATTTCTCTTTTTCCATATCCGAAATAACTCTTCTACAAGAGATATAGCCTTTGGTACCTTCACAACTGACAAATGGGTAGACAGTGGCAAACACCCAGTAATAACGTCCGTCTTTTGCCCTGTTCTTGACAAAACCACGCCATTTTTTACCGCTTTTGACAGTTTGCCACAAATCTTTAAACGCAGCTTTGGGCATATCAGGGTGCCTTACGATACTGTGTGGTTTACCGATGAGTTCATCTATAGTATATCCCGCATATTGACAAAACTCATCATTTGCAAATTGTATGATGCCTTTTTCATCCGTTTCAGAGACAAGAAAGGCCCGTGTATCTAGCTTTATTTCATTAGCATCTCTACTGCTCATTAAATATCCTTAATAAAAATCAAATCACAAATTCATTTATCTATGATAAAGTAATTTTTATGTTAAAAGGCTTAAGGAGCGCTCTTTTTATGCTTCTTATAAACTTTTGCTATACTAATCTGAAAAAAACTCTTTTATAAGGAAACAAAATAGTTGAGAGTACAACAAATAGATACAAAAACAGTTAAAATTCCACTAAAAACACCTTTTGTTACCGCTCTGAGACGGGTGGAGGCTGTTGTGTTTGTCAGAGTCTGCATTACGTTTGATGATGGAAGCACTGCGTTTGGAGAGGCACCTGCTACCAAAGCGATTACAGGTGAGGATTTAGGAGATATTATCCATTCGATTGAGAGTATAAAAAATCTCCTTATTAATCTAAACGCAGCAGAAGCATTATCTGTTTTGCATAAGCAAAAGATTGGCTCATCTGCAAAAGCGGCACTCGATATGGCTCTTTTCTTTGAGATAAAGCAGCTTGTGTATAATGATAAGAGCCCGATAAAGACCGATATTACCATCAGTCTAAACGCAGCGCCTCAAATGCTTGAAGATGCACAAAAAGCATTTTGGAATGGTTATGATATTTTAAAAGTAAAGCTTGGCAGCGACATCAAGCATGCCATAGAGGCAACATTTTTGATATCTCAAGCACTTCCAGAGGCAGTGCTACTCATAGATGCAAATCAGGCATGGAGTGTTGAAAAGAGTTTGGAGTATCTAAACGCAGTAGATGGCTTGGATATTGCACTGATTGAGCAGCCCGTACTAGCAGAGGATTTAGAGGGATTAAAACGTATCACAGATGCGACAACTATTCCCATTTTGGCCGATGAGGCTGCGTTTACTCTTGAGGATGTGAAAATTATCTATGAAAATCAAGTTGCGGATATGATAAACATCAAACTGATGAAGTGTGGAGGTGTGAGCAAGGCTATTGAGATTTTAGAGTATGCCAAAGAGAAGAAAATTCCATGTATGCTTGGCTCAATGCTTGAGGGTCCGCTCTCCATAAACGCAGCATATAAGCTTGCTTTTGCCTATAGAGATGTCATTAGATATGTTGACCTGGATTCACCGATGCTTTATGCGGATACTCCTTCTGTAGTAGGAGATTTTGCGATAAAACGCAACCAGATAAAGCCAAGCACTCCTGCAAGCAATGAGGCGGTGAGTATGCCTATCTTTGCTTGAAAAACAAGTGCCGGAGCAGTGATGAATGCAAGGTCGGCAACAAAGATACTCATAGTAAAACCGATACCCCCAAGTGCAGCTACACCAAATATCTGGCTCATTGAGCTATCTTGGGGCAGTTTGGCAACTCCTGCTTTGATGGCAACAAAAGCAACGCCTGCGATTCCTATGATTTTTCCTCCGATAAGACCTAAGATAATACCGAGTGAAACCGGTTCCAAGATGACATCACCGATAGATGAAAAATCGATGTGAATCCCTGCATTTGCCAGAGCAAAAAGGGGAATGACTATCAGACTCACCGGAAGGTGCAACTGCTGCTCTAGTCGTGTTGCAGGTGAACCTACCGCGTCGATGCGATCTTTGATGTTTTGTAAGATAGCTTTTTGCTGCTCATGTATAGTGTGGTCTGTAGCGACTGGGTAGTTGTCATACTCATCAAGCAGGTTCTTTGTCTGCTGGGTGAAGTCGATAGGTGGAATCTTTGGTTTTGAGGGTATGGCAAACGCAGCGATAACACCGGCAATGGTCGCATGCACACCGGACTCAAGCATGAAAAACCACATAAATACACCTACTATAAAATAGGGAAGTGTCGCATGGATGCCAAAACGGTTCAGACTTACCATTATCAAAAACATTCCACCCGCAAGCAGTAAAAAATCAAAATGGATCTGTGAAGTGTAAAAGAGTGCGATGACCAAAACAGCCCCAAGGTCATCCACAATGGCAAGTGCAACAAGAAAGGTCACAAGTGCAGGAGAGACCCTGCGCCCAAGCAGAACAAGGGCAGAGATGGCAAAAGCGATGTCGGTCGCCATGGGAATACCCCAACCGTTTGCACCCACATTTCCATGGTTGATAGCCATAAAGATAAGAGCAGGAACAAGCATCCCTCCGATAGCGGAGAGAATAGGCAAAATGGCCACTTTGATGTTTGAGAGTTCACCGACTAAAATTTCACGCTTGATCTCTAACCCTATCATAAAGAAAAAGATGGCCATCAGTCCGTCATTTATCCAGTGATGCAGAGAGTTCTTTATCTGCAAAGAGCCTATGTCAAACTCAATCGTCGTATGAATGATATGCTGGTATACTTCATACAGAGGTGAATTGGCGACGATGAGTGCGACAATCGTCATGCCCATCAAGATAAGACCGGTTGTTGTTTGTGCGTGTAAAAAGTGTTCAAAAGGGGTGTAAACTTTTTTAAAAGCTTTTTCCCAAGGTGCATATAAAATCATAAAATATACTAACATATATAAAGTGAATTAAGAATAAATCTTGTTATAATGAATAAAATCATATGAATAAGGGTTTATCATGAAATGGTATGAAATGCCTCTTGAAGATACTTTTAAAGTATTGGAGAGTAGTGAGAACGGACTTACAAGTGCGCAGGCACAAGAGAGACTCCAAAAATATGGAGCCAACAAATTACGTGCACAAGAAGCAGTCTCCGCTGTTAAGATCTTTTTCATACAATTTAAAAATCCTCTTATTATCATCCTCTTTTTTGGTGTTTTACTCTCTGCCTACAGCGGACATACTGTAGATGCCGTAGCTATTGCTGTTATCATCTTGATAAATGTAATGATAGGATTTGTGCAGGAGATAAATATGCGCAAATCTATGGATGCGCTTAAAAATATGGCTGCACCTATGGCACAGGTTAAACGCGATGGAGAGTGGAGCGAGGTGAGTGCTGACTCTCTGGTTCGTGGTGATATTGTAAAACTGCCGACAGGTAGTAGAGTACAGGCCGATATGCGTATCATAGAGTCTAATCAACTGCTCATAGAAGAGGCAGCACTTACAGGTGAGTCGGAGCCTATAGAGAAAATAAGCGAAGCCATAACAGATAAAAATCTCGGTATAGCAGACTGGAAGAATATGGCTTTTACCGGTACGCAGGTTCTTGCTGGAAACGGTACCGGTGTTGTTTGTGAGACAGGAATGGCTACCGAACTTGGAAAGATTGCTAAAATGATGCAAGAGACTGAGGAAGAACCAACTCCTCTGCAACAGAAAATCCATGCACTCTCCAAGGTTTTAATAGGTGCTGCGTTTATCATTGTTGCCATAGTCATCGGGCTGGGGATAGAGCAGGGTATGAGCTTTGCAGATATGGTAAATATAGGAATATCTCTGACCGTTGCGGCAATTCCTGAGGGACTTCCGACAGTTGTGACCATTGTCCTCACACTTGGAGCAAAAGCAATGGCTAAAAACTCCGCACTTGTACGAAAACTGGCCTCTGTGGAGACTTTGGGTTCGACGACCGTTATCTGTTCAGATAAAACAGGAACGCTCACACAAAATAAAATGCAGGTGCTCTCTACTTTTGTTGCTGGAAAATATTATGATATTTCAGGAAGTGGATATGAGCCAAAGGGTGAGTTCAAAGATGAAAATGGCGAGCTTGTAGAAGTCACAGAGAATGATGAACTGTTGAAATTTTTACAGATCTCCGCTATCTGCAGTGATGCAGAGATTATTAAAGAAGATAACACATACTCCATCATCGGAACACCGACTGAGGGTGCTGTAAGTGTTGTCGCTGCAAAAGCAGGCATAGAGAAACAAAAGATGTTCAAAGAGGGTTTTGAGGTGATTCATACCTTTGCTTTTGATTCGGCAAGAAAACTGATGAGCGTTGTGATTAAAACGCCCGAAGATAAATACTTTGTTGTTGTAAAAGGGGCTCCAGATGTCGTTGCCAAACGCAGTAACTATATCTATCTGCATGGCGAGTCACATCCGCTTGATGAGCAGACACACAAGCATATTGATGAAGCCATAGATACTTTTGCAGCGCGGGCACTGAGAACACTTGCCATTGCGTTTAAACCACTTACCGACAAACATCTTGATCTGAGCCAAGAGGAGTATGAAAACGGTTTTACATTCTTAGGTGTGCACGGTATCATCGATCCACCTAGAGCTGAGGTTATTCCTGCTGTAAAAGAGTGTCACAGTGCCGGTATTCGTACTATTATGATAACGGGCGACCATGCACAAACAGCAGCTGCAATCGCAAAAGAGATAGGATTTGTCCAAGAGGGGTATGAACGTGTTGTAGTAGGCAGTGAGCTCAATGATATGAGCGATGAAGTGCTGCAGGAAGTTGTAAAAGAGACAGCAGTTTTTGCACGTGTTATTCCAGAACATAAACTACGAATCGTCAATGCACTCAAAGCAAACGGAGAAGTTACGGCAATGACAGGTGACGGTGTCAATGATGCACCGGCACTGAGAGCTGCAGACATCGGGGTTGCTATGGGCATCACAGGAACGGACGTTGCAAAAGATTCGGCAGATTTGGTGCTTTTGGATGATGATTTTACAAGTATTGTCAAAGCAGTTCGAGAAGGACGCCGTATCTATGACAATATCAAAAAATTCATCCGTCAGGGACTTACTGCCAATGTGAGTGAAGTGAGTGCAATACTCTTTGCCTTTGTTTTGATGAGTGATAATCCTCTGATGACACTTGCACCTTTGATGATACTTTGGGTAAATCTTGTGAGTGACGGTATTCCATCTCTTGCACTTGGTGTGGAAAAGGCGGAGCCGGGTCTTATGCGTAAAAAACCACGCTCTTCGAGTGAAGATTTTTTCGCAGATAATCTTGCTTCACGTATCATAATCAGAGGTCTTGTCCTTGGTGGTATCACCTATTGGCTTTTTCATTTTGCACTGAGCAAGGGAGCAGATCTGCAGTATGCTCAGACCTTGGCATTTATGACGCTTGTTTTTGGACAGTTGTTTCATATCTTTGATGCGCGAACATTTGCGACGCTCTACAGACGCAATCCGTTTGAAAATATCTATCTGCTCTATGCAGTAGTTATTGCTGCGGTTCTTTCTTTGTTAGTGGTCTATACTCCGCTTGGACATTTGGCATTTGGGACAGAATCACTCTCAATCAAACATATGGTCATGGTCGTAGCCATAGCTGCGTTACCGACTTTGATACTCTCCGGACTTAAAGAGGTATTTAAAATAAAATGGATATAACAAAACATTAGCAATAGTGTCACTTCAAGAAAGCTAGAGAAAAAACTTACTGAGATAGATGAAAAAATTGAGCAACTCCTTGAAAAAAAATAAAAATAAAAATCTTAATAATTTAGGTTTTAAAATTTTAGTATAATCTGCGTATGAATTTAGCGCAGTTAAAAAAACAGACCATACTATTTTTAGGAAAGCCCAGAGCATTTTCGCTCGAGGAGTTCACAGCTCAGGTAGAAGCACACGGTATCAGCCTTGTAAAAGAGTTGCAAGATGAGGTGCGCTTCATACTTGAAGGGCGGATGATGAACCCTTATGAGCAGAACCTCAGTGACGAACTTTATGAACTTAAAAAGTATGAGTTTATTAACATCGATGTTTTTGAAAAGCTTTTGGCAGATGAGATGGAGAGTGATACACTGCTGATGAGTCTCAAACTCTCAAATGACAAAGAGCGCCTTAAAGCTTTTTTGCAAAATAGTATGCTGAGTGACACACTCTTCTTTAAACTCCTCAAGATGTACTCATGGAGTGGTGAAGATTTTTTTGAAAATGATGACAACCGTGATGTCTCGGCAGCACTTATCTCCCGTTTTTACAAAAATATAGAACGTAACCACAACGTACAGTACGCTACAACAGGGATATATCATCTTATAGAGCAGACAGAAGATGCAAAACTTCTTGAGGCCATTGCACTTTTGGAACCTGTAAAAGGACATCCGAAGATAAAAAAAGCTTTGGCGATGCACAAAGATACGCCAAAGAGCGTCTTGAAGAGCTTTTTGAAAAAAGATGACACACTTGCAAAAGAGGCGATGGCATACAACCCTTCTTTGGATACTTCCCTTATCAAAGAGCTTGCAAAGAGTGAAGATCTTGCAGCTATCTTGGCGCAGAACGTAAAACTCAACGATGAACTGTTTGAGTTGCTACTTGCCTATAAAATTCAGCTTGCGCACAACCCGACACTCTCAAAAGCGATGCAAACGCAGCTGTTAGAGATGGATGATGCAGAGCTAAACGCAGCACTCGCAGCCAATAGTGCACTCGATAGTGAAGTGCTTTTGGCTCTTTTGGCAAAAGACGAGGCAGAGCTAAACGCAGTGCTTTACCAAAACAGCGCAATGCCTCAAAAACTGCTCCAAGAGGCATATAAAGAGCCGAAAAATCATCTGGCACTGGCAAAAAATCCCGCTACACCTGCAAAACTACTCGAGGAGATGTTTCACTCAGGTGATGCGGATGTTTTGGATGCTTTGGCACGAAATGAAAACACGCCTGTGGCTGTTTTGTATCAACTGCAACTTGACAGCAGGTTTGAGCGGGCTGTTAAAACAAACGCTGCGTTTGGTGCACATATTCAGAGTGAAAATATAGGATGGTTAGTATGAGAGCAAGTGATCTGACAAAGAGTCTGTCTGCTTTGGTAGAACAGAAGGTACCGACATTTCTCTGGGGTGCTCCGGGAATAGGAAAATCTTCCATAGTCAAAGAGATAGCACAGACAAAAGGGCTTGATTTCATCGACCTGCGTTTGGCATTGATGGATCCGACGGATCTCAAAGGGATTCCTTTTTATGACAAGGAGTCACACACTGCACTCTGGGCACCGCCTGCTTTTTTACCAAAGGATGGCAAGGGAATTTTGTTTTTAGATGAGTTAAACTCTGCAGCTCCGGCCGTGCAATCCTCTGCTTATCAGCTCATACTTGACAGACGGGTAGGTGAGTATGAACTCCCTGATGGCTGGGCGATAGTAGCGGCAGGAAACCGTGAGGGTGACCGTGGTGTGACATACAGAATGCCCGCACCGCTTGCAAACAGGTTTGTCCATTTTGAGCTTGAGGTCAATGTTGATGACTGGAGAGAGTGGGCATACAGAAGCGGGCTTGATGCACGTATCATCGCTTATATCTCTTACAAAAATGAGCATCTCTTTACCTTTGATGCAAAAAAAGAGACAAAGAGCTTTGCAACGCCAAGAAGCTGGGAGTATGTAGGCTCTATCTTGGCAGCAAAACTCGATAAAACACTCCTTCTTGATACCATAAGCGGAGCTGTCGGACGAGAGACAGCTGTGAGCTTTTTGGCCTTTGTTCGGGTGATGGAGAGACTCCCTGATATAGACGCGATACTCCAAGGCACTGCGTTTGAGCAGAGTGATGCGGTGGATGTTTTGTATGCTTTGAGCTCTGCTATTGTGAGCAGATACTTAAATGCACCCGATAAAGAGCAGCTGGAGAACATCTTGCGCTATAGCTTGGAGATGAAGAGCGAATTTGCCGTGATGCTGGTGCAGGATCTGCAAAGAAGCGGTGTCGATATGGGGCACTCTGCAATGTTTAAAGAGTGGGTCAAAAAGTTCTCTTACCTTTTGGAGTAAGCTATGAACAGCGCAAAACTCTCCCGTGCCAAAGCAAAACTTTTAGTTGACTATCCCTACTTTGGCACACTTGCATCCAAACTTGAACTTGTTATTAATGATAATATTGAAGCTTTTAAAAGCAATGGCATCAAGCTGGAGATAAACAGTGACTATCTTGAGGAGTTAGAACTTAGCGAACTTGAGTTTGTTTTTGCAAATGGAGCTATGCACGCTTCACTTGCACATGAGGCACGAAAGAGTAAACGCAGTGGTTGGCTCTGGCAGATGGCAACAGATATGGCCATAAATGATATGCTAGTGCAAAACGGTCTGGATATGCCTTACGGAGCACAGTATAGGGAGCGTTTTAATGGGATGTATGCCGAAGAGATATATGCCGAGCTTAAAGCTGACATTTTGCGTGATGATGAAGATCTGGAGTATGAGGCGGATAACAGCGATGATGTAGAGTCCGATGAAAATCAGGAGTCTCAAGATAATCACAGAGATGAATCCCAAACTCATGAAGAGCTGCAAGAGGAGATACTCCAAGAACAGCTCTTGGCAGAGGAGGCCATATCTGCTTTGGAGTCAAAAATGCAAAGCGGTGAAGCACCGCAGAGCATAGAGCGTTTTTTTGCTGTTAAAGGTTTTGGTAAAGTTGACTGGCGGGAGGAGCTTCGAGTGGCACTCGATAGATATTTTCGTGATGATTATGTTGTGATGCCGCCAAGTAAAAAACTGCTCTACAGCGGTATCTATCTTCCTTCAAGTATTTCACAGACATTTCGTTTAGTCATCGCCATAGACAGCTCAGGCTCTGTTGATGAAGAGCTGCTCAACGAGTTTTTGACAGAGGTGAACTTCTTGATGACACTGGTGCAAAACTACCACATAGAGCTTTTGGTATGTGATGAGAAAATTCACTTGCATAAAACATTTGTAAGTGGTGAGAGTTTGGAAGTGGAGCTCAAAGGGGGAAGTGGTACCGACTTTCGTCCTGTATTTGAGTTTGTGAAAAATGAGTTTGATGATGTAAAACTGCTACTCTATTTTACGGATCTTGAGGGTATTTTTCCAAAAGAGGCACCAAATTATGAAGTAAAATGGGTGAGTAATGTAAAAGCGGAACCTCCTTTTGGGGAGGTTGTTTTCTTAGAGGATTAATTTGCTTGGAACTCTAGACGGTTTCGCCCCTCGTTCTTCGCTTTGTAAAGAAGCATATCTGCTGCGTTTATACTCTCATCAAAACCCTCTGCATTGTCATGTAAAACTGCTCCGATAGAGATGGTAAAGTGTATCTCTATTTCATTGTCAATTTTTAGGGAAAACTTTTCAACCGTCTCTCTGATACGTTGTAGAATCTCCTCAGCGGAGTATCTGTTGATATTTTTAAGCACTATACAAAACTCTTCGCCTCCAAAACGGGCAACAACATCATTTGGACTTGTGGTACTTCGCAGGATGTCTGCAAGTGCGACAATGGCTTTATCTCCTATATCATGCCCGTAAGTGTCATTTACCTTTTTAAAATGGTCAATATCTACCATAGCAACAGCGCACTGTTCGTTACTTTCTTGGATGGTCTCAAGATATTCGTTTATAGCCTGATAGAAATAACGGCGGTTGTAGAGTCCTGTAAGATAGTCACGGTTTGCGTAGTGGGTAATCTTTTGGATATTTTCAAGCGCTTCGATAGAGTTGTTGATGCGGCAGGAGAACTCCTCTTTTGAAAATGGTTTTTTGATGTAGTCATTTGCACCGTGTTTTAAAAAGAGCGCACTTACTTCGTCATCTTCATTTCCCGAGAGTGCGATGATGCAGAGCTCATCTTTTGAGTATGTCTCACGTATTTTGAGTGTAAGTTCAAGTCCGTCCATAACCGGCATATTGTAATCAGTAATGACCAGTGAAATATCCTGCTTGACACTGAGCATACCGAGCGCTTCTTCCCCGTGGGCAACTGTAATAACTTCAAAAAAGAGGTTTGAGAGCATATTTTGCATCTGTTTTCTAAAGACCATAGAGTCATCCACTACAAGTACTTTATGGCGTTTGTTCTTTTGAAGTCTTTGGATGGTTTGAGCGATATAGTCGATGTCATTCACACCGCCTTTATTGACATAGTCAATGATGTTCTTTCCAAGCATCTTATGTCGAAACTCTTTGTCTATATTACCGCTGAGAACGATGATATGATTCTCTTTTTTAATGGCATAATCGACGACCTCCCCATTTGGTGCATCGGGGAGGTTAATGTCAAGCAGAGTGATAAAGTAGCTGTAACGGCTCAAAAAAAGTTTTGCTTCATTGAGGGAGTAAGCAACATCTACTTCCATATTAAGAATATTTGTGAGTTTTTTAGCGATTAGTTTTGCAAGGGTCTTGTTATCTTCGACTATTAATATTTTTTCATTCATCTTTTTACATCGACTTTGTTTTTTAATTAACAGTATATAGATATTAATTAAATTTTATATAAATAGCTGTTATGATTCGTGTATGAATTATGAAACTGTTACCTTTGATGCACTGCAAAAGGGGAAAAATATTTTTTTAACCGGTGGCGCAGGGGTGGGGAAAACAACCATTACGCGTGAAGTCATCAAAAAGTATGAGGCTGAAGCAAAAAAAGTTGCAAAACTTGCATCAACGGGAATGGCCGCAACGCTGATAAACGGGCAGACCCTGCACAGTTTCTTGGATCTTGGTATTGCTTCAGATGTTGATGAACTGCAAAAAAACGGCAAATATGAGATAAAGAAGAAGATCAAGAAGCTTATCTTTAGTATGGATTTAATCGTGATAGATGAGATCTCGATGGTCAGTGAATCGCTTTTTGAGATGATAGAGCTGCGTTTAAAACAGGCTGATTTTCAAGGTTCACTACTTGTAGTGGGGGATTTTTTACAGCTTCCTCCTGTTGTGAGAGGCTATGGTGAAGTGAAGTTCGCTTTTGAGTCTCTGGCATGGCAGCGTTTTGCATTTGAGACGATAGAACTTACACATATCTACCGTACAGATGACATGGAGTTCATCTCTTTACTAAACGCAGTGCGTTTTGGAGAGATAGATGAAGCCGTGCACAATAAACTCAATGACTACATCAAACCTCTGCCAAATGATTTGAGTGCTTTTACTTTTTTGTTTGGGAAAAATATCTCTGCGCAACGGCACAACAAGATGCAACTTGAGTTTATTGATGAAGAGTTGATAAGTAAAGAAGCACAGATAGTAAAGCATAGCAAAACGGTCTCAGAGAGAGAAGTCGAGCGTTTTATGGAGGATGCCCGCATAGAAAAAGAGCTGCAGATAAAAGTGGGTGCTCCGGTTTTGTTCACCAGAAATGCGTGGAACTACTTTAACGGAGAGAGAGGCATCGTTGTAAATGCAGATGAGAGTTATGTCTATGTGCAAAAGAGTGACGCCAAGGTGATAAAACTTGAAGCCGTTGCACAAAGTAAGACACTCTGGAAGGAAAAAACCGTCGGAGGAAAAAAAGAGCTTGTGGAAGAGCCTGTTGTCAGTGTCTATCAGTACCCCGTAAAACTTGCCTTTGCCATTACCATCCACAAATCACAGGGGATGAGCATCGAAGATCTGATAATAGAGACAAATGAGATCTTTGCACCATCTCAGTTCTATGTAGCGCTTTCACGTTCGAGTAATCCCGCAAGACTGACACTTATCGCCCCAAGAAAGCAGTGGTATGAACTGGCGTTTGTTAACTCCAAGGCGATGCATTTTGTGCAAAGTGGTCAATTTTGTTAAAACGCAGTGATAACGGTGTGCTTTTTATGCTTGCATCTGCACTCATTTCAGCACTCAACGGAGCCTTGACAAAGATACTCTCAGAAGATATCTCTGCTTTGGAGATAGTCTTTTTTCGTAATATCTTTGGTGTATTTTTGATTTTGTATGCACTTAAACATACTCCTCCCAAACGCAGCGGAGGAAAGATTCATCTGCTATTTATGCGGGGATTACTTGGTTTTAGTGCTATGATTTTGTTTTTTTACACTATTACGGTCATTCCTCTTGGTGAGGCTATAACACTCAACAAAACATCTCCGTTTTTTGTAACTGTACTAGCCTTTTTTCTACTCAAAGAGCATCTGAGCAAGAGAGTTCTTTTGGCATTGTTCATAGGTTTTTTTGGCACGGTACTCATTACAAAACCTTTTGGTATGAGTTTCTCCTATGTGCATTTTTTAGGTATTCTAGGTGGTTTTTTCGCTGCTGCTGCATACACGACTATTAAAAAGATAAAAGAGATATATGATTCAAGGGTTATTGTTCTCTCTTTTGTGGGAGTAGGGGCATTTTTACCTGCTGTATTGTTTTTGCTTGCAGATCATGTGAATGTACCGCAGAGTCTTGCATTTTTGTTTCCTGCATTTATAGTGCCTGTAGGAGTAAAAATATGGCTGCTTATACTTTTTATGGCACTTATCTCAACGCTCTCACAATGGCTCCTAACAAAGGCTTACAGCGCGAAGAACTTGAGTGTTATAGGTGTTGTCAGTTATACTAACATACCCTTTGCCATAGGTTTTGGATACCTGCTTGGAGACAATTTTCCTGATATACTTACATTTGCAGGTATCTGTTTTATTATCTTTGGTGGAATTTTAGTTAGTAAAAGATGATGCAATTTATTTAAGTAAGTTTGTTATATAATAACATTTATTATTTAGCATATCCGATAAGGAGAGTGACGAAGGTGCCGCACAACTGCAAAAGCATTGAAATATCCATCAGCGATTTACCAGAGAATGTTATTATATATAGGTATGTTGATGGAGATTTTGTTTTTGTGGATTTTAATGACAAAGCACAAAAAACAGATGCTCTCAGCAGAGATATAATCGGCAAAAAAATCACAGATGTTTTTGAAGAGAAGCTGGATGACGGTTTGCTTGAGAAGCTCTTTTGTGTTCACTCTTTTAGTGAAACACAAAAGCTTGAGATAAAACAGTATAAAAATAAAGGCATACAGTTTTGGCGTTTTTATACCATTAAAAAACTCAAAAATGGTGACCTGATAGTCTTTTATCAGGATAAGAACAGAGAGCTTGTCAACAAGCTGCACCAGATAAAAGAGCAAAATAAGCATTTTAAAAATGCTCTTGTAAAACTTGCCCAGATAGAATCCTCCAAGCTCGAAAAAACTTTCAAAAAAATTCTTAAAATTATCAATAAATCTTTGGCCGTTTCACGTTCAAGCATCTGGCTCTATAGAAAAGAGGACGGAATTTTAGAGTGTGTCGGGCTCTACTCAAAGAAGCATAAAAAATTTATGCGTGACAAAACGATTCACATTGAAATCCCTCAAGAGTGCATACACAAATTTGAATCAAAAACACCACTTTTACTAGATAACCGCAACAAAAAAAACCTACTGTGCAAATTTTTTAAAAAATATATGAAACTTTCATCTTCTGCCTCTTTTTTACTTACGCCGATACTGACTAACGGAGAGGTTGTGGGTGTCTTGGTGAATGCTTCAAAACGGGATTTGCACAAATGGAATAAAAGCGAGATAGATTTTTCAGTGGCGGTGGCGAGTAGTATCTCCTTAAATATAGAGGTGCAAAAACGCAAAGAGAGTGAAGAGAAATTTAATAATATTGCAGAGATTAGTCTTGTAGGGCTTTTTATCTATAATCATGAGTTCGTTTATGTAAACCGGGCATTTGAAAAGATGACGGGTTATACTTTTGATGAGCTAAAGAAAATAAAAGTATGGCAGCTCTTTGAAAAACAGAGACAGGATGAGATAAAAGAGGCAATTCAAAGGCGCTTGAATGGGGAGAGCTTTTTTAAAGAGTACAGTGATGTGAAAATCATAAAAAAAGATGGGGAGACCCGTCTGATGCGTATAGCGGTTGATACCATTATGCATGAGGGATACTATGCCGGAGCCGGGAGTATCGTAGATATTACAGAGATAGTGCGTCAAAAAGAGAAGGTCACTTTGCTGGCAAAAGCTTTGGAATATACAGACAAATTGGTTCTTATTACGAATTTGAGTGGACATATCATTTATGTAAATGATGCTTTTATCAAGCTCTCTGGATATTCTCGTGAAGAGCTTGTAGGCTCTAAGCCGAGCATATTGCAATCCCAGACAAAAGATGAAGCTTTTTATAGAAAACTGTGGAATACGATACTCTCAGGAGAGATGTATCACGATGTTATTGTAGATAAGAACAAAGATGGTGAAGATTTTTATGTTGAATTCAATATAGCTCCTATATTTGGAAAAGAGAATAAGATAGAACATTTTGTATTTACCGGTTCTGATGTGAGTAACAGAATAAAAATAGAGAACAAACTAAAGAAGCTTGCTACAATTGACAGTTTGACAAAAATCTATAACAGATATAAAATCAATGAGATTATAGAGCATCAAATAGCCCGCTCAAAACGCTATGGAGAGATTTTTTCCATACTTATGTTTGATATTGATTATTTTAAAAAGGTTAATGATACCTACGGGCACTATGTGGGTGATATGGTGTTAAAAAAATTAAGTGAACTTATCTCTTCAAATATCAGGGAGGTAGATAGTTTTGGAAGGTGGGGTGGAGAAGAGTTTATGCTTTTACTCCATAAGGCCAATCAGACCGAAGCTATATATATCGCTGAAAAACTGAGAAAACTTGTTGAAAATTTTAGTATTGATAACCTTTATAAAATCACAATAAGTGTCGGTGTCGCTACATTTGTAAAAAATGATACAAAAGAATCACTTTTAGAAAGAGCAGACCAAGCTCTCTATAAATCTAAAGAAGATGGTAGAAACAGAGTAACATTTAAATAAAATTAGTTACTTTAAGTGATATATTATATCTATTTCTATAGAAGTGTTGTATAATGATTTTATGAAAAATATTGCTGTGCATAGTAATCATGATAATGAGCATCACAAGAATTTGGTTATGAAATTGTTAGAGATTTCTGATGCTGTTATTTTTAGCTGTATGATAGATTATGACTGCACGCTTGTTTATATATCTGAAAATGTGTCACAGTTTGGCTACCAAAGTGATGACTTTCTCTCCCATAAAATTCACTATAAATCCATCATCCATGACGCTGATATTGAAGAATTTTCAAAAACACTCGAAGAAAATCTACAGAGTGATGTTGATAAATTTTCTATCCTCCATAGAATTATAACGGCTGATGCCAAAAGTAGATGGCTTAATGTCAAGTTTTTAGTAGAACGTGATGAAGATGGTACGGCAAAAAGCCTTTATGGTTCTTTGTATGATATTACGGATATTGTTGAAAAAGAGAACAAGGTAAAACTGTTGGCACAGGCTCTTGAACAGAGTGACAGTCTGGTCTTTATTACAGATAACAATGGAATCATCACTTATGTAAATGACAGTGTAATCAAGCACTCAGGCTATAGCAGAGATGAACTGCTTGGTAGTAAAACAAATATCTTTACATCTTCAAAACATGATAAAGAGTTTTATCAAAATCTATGGAATACAATATTAGACGGACAAAATTACAATAATATAATCATCAATAAAAAGAAAAATGGTGAACTTTATTATGTTGATACGAGTATTACCCCCATTGATGATAAATATACAAAGACAAAAAACTTCGTAGTAAGTGCAAAAGATGTCACCATACAGATGAAGCTTGAGCAAAAACTTGAAAATCTGGCAACAACAGATAGTTTAACGCAAGTCTATAACAGATATAAAATCAATGCCGAGATAGAGTTGCATATTGCCAGAGCCAAACGCAACAATATGCCTTTTTCCATTCTTATGTTTGATATAGATCATTTTAAAAATATTAATGATAAATATGGACATTATGTAGGTGATGTCGTGTTAAAAGATTTGACAAAAATTATTGAAAACAATATACGACAGGTAGACTCATTTGGACGATGGGGCGGAGAGGAATTTATGCTTGTTCTTGATAATGCTAATAAAGATGAAGCATTGAATGTTGCACAAAAGATACGCTCTATTATCGAGAAGACTCCAATGGCGGGGCATTATAAGATTACGGTAAGTATAGGGGTGGGACAGTATAGAATATCTGAACAAAAATCTACACTCTTAGAGAGAGTTGATCAAGCCTTGTATGAAGCAAAAAAAGAAGGAAGGAACAGAGTTGCATTTAGATAATTATATAAAATGTTTACTAGTGAGTTGTGTGGTTTTAGTTGCGTTTAGTGCTTGTGCATCACATCAAGACAAAGGCTACTATGATAGAGCGAACAAGGCAAGTGAAAAAGCCTTGGACAAATTAGACAGAGAGTAGAGACTCTCTGCTAGTCAGAAGGGTTCTTATAACTCTGATTCGTGTTTTGCTAAATACTCAGCAACACCTTCAGCGTCAGCTTTCATTCCTTCATCACCTTTTTGCCAGCCAGCAGGACAAACTTCACCAAATTCATCAGTAAACTGTTGTGCGTCGATCATTCTTAACATCTCATCAACATTACGTCCAAGTGGAAGGTCATTTACGACTGCATGACGAACAACACCGTTGTTGTCGATTAGGAATGAACCACGAAGTGCAACAGCATCGTTTAAAAGTACATCATAATCACGTGCAATGTTTTTTGTAAGGTCTGCAACAAGTGGGAAGTTGATACGGCCGATTCCACCTTTTTCAACTGGAGTCTCTCTCCATGCGAAGTGTGAGAATTGAGAATCAACTGATACACCTATAACATTTACACCACGATTTTGAAACTCTTCATATCTGTGTGAAAATGCGATGATCTCTGATGGACAAACGAAAGTAAAGTCTAGTGGGTAAAAGAATACTACTGTACCTTTTTCACCGTAATTTTCGCTTAATTTAAAGTCTTCAACAATTGAGCCGTCTGCTAAAACTGCAGTAGCTGTAAAATCTGGAGCTGGGTTTGTTACTAACATATATATGTCCTTGTATTAAAATTTATAGAGTAATTTTATCAAAATAATATTAATAACTCTCTGATTTATGTAAAAAGCTCTAAAGATAAAGAAAAGATTTATCTTGCACTAATACAATAAACATTAATGTATTTTTGCTATAATTGCAGCGATTTATGGAGCGGGACTCCATACTTCAATAAGGAAAATCGATGACGAAAGAGTATATATTTACTTCAGAGTCTGTAACAGAAGGGCATCCTGATAAGATGGCAGATCAGATCAGTGACGCAATTCTGGATTATATTATTGAAAATGATAAAAATGCGAGAGTAGCGTGTGAGACTCTCGTGTCTAATGGTTTTTGTGTAATTGCAGGCGAACTGAAGACTACGGCGTATGCCCCAATGCAAGAGATTGCAAGAGAAGTGATTCAGAGTATTGGATACACTGATGCAACTTATGGATTTGACTATCGTTCTGCGGCAGTTTTAAATGGAATTGGTGAACAGTCACCGGATATTAACCAGGGTGTTGATCAGGCAGATGGTCAAACAGGTGCGGGTGACCAAGGACTTATGTTCGGTTACGCATGTCGTGAAACAGAGGTGCTTATGCCTCTGCCGATTCACTTGGCACATCGCCTTACTGAGCGTTTGGCACAGGTAAGAAAAGAGGGAATTATCCCTTATCTGCGTCCTGACGGTAAAGCACAGATTAGTGTGAAGTATGTTGATGGTAAACCTGTTTCGGTTGAGACAGTGGTTATATCTACGCAGCATGCGCCTGAAGTTGCACAAAAGCAGATTCATAAAGATGTTATCGAAGAGGTGATTCAAAAAGTAATTCCTGCTGAGATGATGGATGAAAATACTGTTTTTCATATTAATCCGACAGGGAAGTTTGTAATCGGAGGTCCTCAAGGTGACGCAGGTCTGACAGGACGCAAAATAATAGTTGATACTTACGGTGGAAGCTGTCCTCACGGAGGGGGAGCATTCTCAGGGAAAGACCCGACCAAAGTTGACAGAAGTGCAGCGTATGCAGCAAGATGGGTTGCTAAAAACCTAGTGGCATCGGGTGCATGTGACAGAGCGACAATTCAGGTTGCCTATGCTATCGGTGTTGTCCAACCTGTATCTATAATGGTGGATACGCATGGTACAGGCAAAGTAGAAGAGTCAAAAATCGAGAGTTGTATAAAAGAGATTTTTGATCTCTCTCCTGCAGGGATTATTAAATCTCTGGATCTGTTAAAGCCAATTTACAGAAAAACAGCTGCATATGGACACTTCGGACGAGAAGAAGATGGCTTTAGCTGGGAGAAAACAGATAAAGTTGACGAAATTAGAAGCTATTTAGGCCTCTAAAATTCGTTTTAAATGTAACTAAAAGCTACATATTTTAGATAACTAGATACTTTTTAGCTATATTTAAAATTCTACAGTGTATAGTTACTCTTACTAAAAATTAGGAGAAGATAATGGCAGTAGTTATTAATGATACGTGTATTAACTGTGGTGCTTGTATAGATGAATGTCCAGTAGAAGCAATTGTAGATGAAGATGATAATCCAACGGGTGAAGAGATCTACTACGTTTATCCAGATAAATGTGTAGAATGTGTTGGTCATCATGATGAACCTGCATGTGCTACTGCATGTCCAACTGAAGGTTGTATTACTTGGGATGCTATCGGAGATAGTCCAGCGCATCGCGAAGATATTACTGAAGAGCAACGTGCAAACCACGAGCCAGTTGTAGAATAGTAATTTTATTTACTTTATAGAAAGCACCTCCTTTGAGGTGCTTTTTCTCTATCTTTCACTCAAAAAATTCTCGAAAATTTAATCAAATTTACTTTTTAAACTTAAAAAAATTATTTTTCAGGTATAATTCCACTCTAATTTTATATTTTCAGAGGAGATTTGATGGAACGTACACTATCGATAATCAAACCAGATGCAGTTGCAAAAGGTGTTATAGGCAAAATTTTAGACCGTTTTGAAAGCAATGGTCTTCGTATCGCTGCGACTAAAAAACTTCAATTATCACGCGCTGATGCAGAAGCATTTTATGCAGTTCACGCTGAGAGACCTTTTTTCAACGACCTTGTTGATTTCATGATAAGCGGTCCAGTTGTAGTTACAGTTTTAGAAGGTGAAAATGCAATGCAAAAGAACCGTGATTTAATGGGTGCTACTAACCCTAAAGAGGCTGAAGCTGGAACTATTCGTGCAGATTTTGCTGAAAATATAGATGCAAATGCAGTTCACGGAAGTGATTCTGTAGAAAATGCAGCAATTGAAATTGCATTCTTTTTCGCTGAAAGAGAAATTTCATAAGTAATCTCCTATGAAGGTGATGCTTAGAAAAGTAACAAAAACACCGTTAGATTTTGATGTAAAATCTGACGAAATAACTTTTAAAGGTTATTTGGAGTATCATGGAGGAAAATTGATTTTGCTTAAAGCAAAGCTCAATGGCTTTTTTGAGAAGCCTTGTGATATTTGTGCAGAAAATTTTAAACTCGAAGTTGATGAGAATGTAGAATTTTTCATCTCTGATGGTTTATATAAAGATGAAGACAGCATTGAACTTGATGTTGTTGAATCTTTTGATGGTAATGTAGATATTGAAGAATTATTAAATTCAGAGATAGAGCTTATCAAAAGTGATTATCACTCGTGTGATAATTGTAAAGATATAGAAGAGTTAGAGTTTTAACTCTATCTTGAAAAATACCATTAAGGTATAAAATAAAATTAAAGGAAAATAAGTCATGGCAGTACCTAAGAGAAGAGTATCTCACTCACGTTCAGCAAAAAGAAGAACACATTACAAAATTTCTTTAGCTCGTCCAGTTAAAGATAAAGACGGAACTTACAGATTACCACACCATATCAACCCTACGACTGGTGAGTATAAATAGTCAATGGTTAAAATAGCCATTGATGCAATGGGTGGGGACTTTGGTCCCGAACCAATTGTAAAAGGAACACTCCAAGCACTCAAGAAAAAAAACTTTTCACCTATTCTAGTGGGAAAAAAATCAGAAATTTTACCTCTGTTACCAAAACGTTATAGAGATAAGATTTTAATTATTGAAGCTGATGATGTTATTGCAATGAGTGATGCCGCTACTGATGCAGTAAAACGCAAAGAGAGCACTATCTACAAAGCTGTTGAGCTTGTAAAGGACGGTGAAGCTGACGGAGTGGTGAGTGCAGGGCACAGCGGTGCTACAATGACACTTGCAACTTTAAGACTAGGTCGTCTTAAAGGTGTTTCGCGTCCGGCACTTGTAACACTTATGCCGACAAAAATGGGACGACGCTCAGTCGTTTTGGACGTGGGTGCGAATGTAGACTCAAAACCTGAACACTTGGCAGAGTTTGCTGTTATGGGTGGATGCTATGCTGAAGATGTTCTAGGTGTTAAAGAGCCTTCTATCGGGCTCTTGGCAAATGGTGAAGAGGATTCCAAGGGAAATGAGGTAACAAAGGCTGCTTTTAAACTTCTAAAAGGTTACAGAGGTTTTAAAGGTAACGTTGAGGGTGGAGATATTTTCAACGGTAGCTGTGATGTTATCACTTGTGACGGATTTATCGGAAATCTTGTGCTTAAGACAAGTGAAGGCGTTGCTTCAACTATCTCAATACTTATAAAAGACTATATTAAAAAATCACCTATCCGTATTACCGGTGCACTTTTGATGAGAAGAGTTTTTAAACTTCTTAAAAAAGAGATTGACTATGCTGAAGTCGGTGGTGCTCCACTTATAGGTATCAAAGGGTGTGCTATTGTCAGTCATGGTAAAAGCAATGCAAAAGCGATTGAAAATGCAATTTATCAGGCAATAAGTTATGTTGATACCGGTGTTAACGAGCATATTATTGCACGTTTGGCAGAGTTAAAAGAAAAGGAATCATAGATGGCTTATGCAGCTTTTAGATCAATCGGTGCTTATGTACCTGAGAAAATATTGACAAATGATGAACTATCAAAAATGGTTGATACTTCTGATGAGTGGATTACAAAAAGAACAGGTATAAAAGAGCGCCATATAGCTGCTAAAGATGAATTTACAAGTGATTTGGGTGTCAAAGCTGCACAAAAAGCACTTGAGAGAAGCGGAGTGGCTTTAGAAGATATAGACTTGGTTGTTACTGCTACTATTTCACCTGATTATTTTTGTATGCCATCAACTGCGACTATTATTGCAAGAAAACTAGGCATCAAGGGAGCAACTGCGTTTGACATAACTGCAGCATGTACCGGCTTTATATATGCACTCTCTGTTGCTAAAGCATTTATAGAATCAGGAATGAAAAAAAATGTTCTTATAGTAGGTGCTGAAAAACTCTCTGCAATAACGGACTACACAGATAGAGGGACATGTATCTTATTTGGTGATGGTGCCGGTGCTGCTGTTATTACTGCAACAGATAATAAAAACGAAGCAATCCTTGATATACATACAGGTGCTGATGGAGAGTATGCAGATCT
This sequence comes from uncultured Sulfurimonas sp., assembly GCA_964499805.1. Lineage (GTDB taxonomy): Bacteria > Campylobacterota > Campylobacteria > Campylobacterales > Sulfurimonadaceae > Sulfurimonas. The sequence goes on along the minus strand of CAZCMR010000006.1, from coordinate 41,351 downwards.
TCTTATGACGCCAAATGGTGGAACAGGTTCAGAACATGATGCACTTGATGCAGAAGCGGGCACTTGTTTTATGCAGATGAAGGGAAATGAAACCTTTAAAGTTGCAGTACGCACACTTACACAGGATGTAAAAGATATCTTAGAGACGAACAATATTAAAAGTGAAGATATAAAACACTTTATTCCTCATCAAGCAAATTATAGAATTATTAAAGCTGTAGGTGATGCTCTAAAGATGAGAGAAGACCAGGTTGTGCTTACAGTTCATAAGTATGGTAATACATCAGGTGCTTCCATCCCAATGGCTATGAACGATCTTTATGAGTCAGGAAAGCTTGAAGATGGTGAGATGATGTTGCTTGACGCTTTTGGCGGCGGTTTAACATGGGGTTCTGCTTTAGTACCTTTTTCTCCTAAAAAATAGAGAGAGATCTTTTTTATTTTATTTCCCTTCTTTTGAATGGGAAGACTACACTCTTTGTAAAGCTTCAAAAACCTTTTTATAAAACTCTTGTTCATTTGGCAGTTTTAAAGAGGAATCCCTCTTTTTTTCTCCCCACATAGGATTTGGAAAATAACTGTCTTCTTTAAATCTTGCCATAACATGAATATGGACACGCGGAAGCATGTTTGCAAATGAAGCCATATTGATTTTGTCAGGTTTATAATATTCACGCATCTGCTCTTCAACGATATCGTAGAGCTCCCATAGTTCCAAACGCAGTGCTTTAGGCATGTCACCCAGTTCTTTATAGGGCTCTTTTGTAAATATCTTGACCCAAGGTATTTCACTGCTCTCTTTTTCTATGTAAAAGTGTGAGTTTTCATATACGATTAGATTTTGCATGATTTTCTCCATCTGCTATAGAAGTTTAACTTGATTATATCAAAAATATGGAGAGTTTAATATATGCTCCAGATGGAGCATATGAAGGGGGGAATAGTATTTTGGAGTCTTTTGTTTAGTCTCTGTTTCTATTTCTGCTTGATGAGCTTCTGTTACCTTTGTAACCACCGCCGTCACGGCTTGAACTACTACGGTTTCTGCTTCCGCCAGAACGGTTACGGTTACCACGGTAACCACCACCACGTCCTCCTCTTCTGTTATCATTGCGTTTAGAAGCACGTTCTAAGATCGCAACAAGTTTATCAGCAGGAATACCAATGTTACTTGGCCCTTTGATATCTTGTTTATCTAAGATCATAGAGATGAGTTTGAACATAATTGTCTCTTCATCAATATCTTCTTTTAAACGATCAAGTACTTTATGTGCTTCATCATATATTTTTTGATCTTCTATGTTTTTTACAATATTTTCAATCGTGCTGGCACGAAGGTCGTTTTTACTTGGAACAAAAGCATGTTCCATTGAAGTTCCTACTTTTTGCTTGATACGTTGAAGCTCTTTAAACTCTAAGGGAGTTAAAAGTGTAATCGCTTTACCTTTTGTACCTGCACGTCCTGTACGTCCGATACGGTGCACATAAGATTCAGGATCAAATGGAATATGGTAGTTAAATACATGAGAGATGTTGCTTACATGGATACCACGGGCAGCAACATCTGTTGCAACTAAAACTTGTACAGAGTTGTTTTTAAAACCTTTGATAACAGTTTCACGTTGACGTTGTTCCATATCGCCATGAAGACCGTTAGCAAGGTATCCTGCATTTGAAAGTACATTGCTCAGTCTGTCTACTTCTGATTTTGTTCTACAAAATACGACAGCTTTTTGTGTCTTTTCAGAGTCCATAAGACGGATGATAGCATCATCACGTTCATGTTCATCAATCACATAGTAGAGTTGTTCAATATCTGAGTTTGTTGTCTCACCTTTTGTGATAGAGATAAACTCAGGGTCTTGTAAGATTCTGCTCGCCAATGTTTTAATAGGCTGCGGCATAGTTGCAGAGAAAAGAAGTGTTTGACGGTTTGTCGGAAGATAAGAGAATATCTCATTAATATCATCCAAAAATCCCATGTCAAGCATCTCATCAGCTTCATCAAGGACAACCATACTCGGTGTAAAGTCATTTAACATTCCTCGTTTGAGGAGGTCAAGCATACGTCCCGGAGTTGCAACTACTACAGACGCTCCACGACCGATAAGGTCTAGTTGACGTTTGTATGAGCTACCACCATATACAGTAACAGTTTTAACACCAAGGTTACGTCCGTATTTGAATATCTCATCACTTACTTGAGTTGCAAGTTCACGAGTTGGAGTGATAACTAAAAGTTCTACACTTCCGTCTAGTTTCATGTTGTTAAGTGCAGGAAGAGCAAACGCAGCAGTTTTACCTGTACCTGTATGTGCTTGACCTACCATGTCTTTGCCGGCTAAAATAACGGGAATTGCTTGTGCCTGAATTGGCGAAGGTACAGTGAAACCTGCAAATTTAACGCTTTTGAGTATCTCTTTTTTTAAACCAAGTGAATCAAATGTCATCAGTGGCTCTTCAGTTTGTGTTTCTTGTGTTTGTGCATTTTCTTGCATCATTATCCTTTAGGACTTCTTGGAAGTCTTTTTATATAATATAAGGAGATGACACAAGTTCTTTCATATTTACTAACTTCACCAGGGCATCTTCCCCTTAAAATATTTATGGAATTATAGCGAAATTTTTCTAAGTTTAAATTAAAAATATAAATGTTATTCATTATCTTAATTAATAATGTTACAAAATTGAATAGAACAAAATTAATTAATGCCATATAAATAGAGAACTCTTCTAAATATATGTATAATAATAAAAAAATTACAGGACAGTGTATGGATACCTATTTAGCCCTTTTAATAGCGGCAGTACTCTTATTGATTGTGTTTATTGCTTTGTACATTTATGAGATTGCTATGAAAAAAACACTGCTTGAAAAAGTACAAGAGTATGAAGATCTGCAGGTCGAATACAAAACCTTAGAACTTGATTATGCTGTTTTAAATACAAGATATGAAAATGAGATGCACTATTCAAAAGAGAAGATAGAGACACTCCAGCGTACAAAAGAGGAACTCTCACGTGAGTTTAAAGATCTTTCCAACAGAATCTTTGATGAAAAATCAAAACAGTTTGGTAGTGCAAACAAAGAGCAGCTTAAACTTCTTCTTCAGCCTTTTCGTGAGCAGGTGGAAAATTTTTCTAAACAGTCACGAGAACAGTTTGAGTTTGAGTTAAAAGAGAGGTTTTTACTCAAAGATGAACTGCTGCGTTTAAAAGAGATGAATGAACGTCTGGCACATGAAGCACTTAATCTTACAAAAGCACTTAAGTCTGAAAATAAAACGCAGGGGAACTGGGGTGAGCTGATCTTAGAAAATATCTTGGAGCAGTCAGGACTGAGAAAGGGTGTTGAGTATGAACTCCAGGCGACTTTGAAGTCGGATGAAAATAGAACCTACAGACCTGATGTAATTATTCATATGCCGCAAAACAGAGATATAATCATTGACTCAAAGGTCTCTTTAACTGCTTATGAACGTTTTGTAAATTCTGAGAATGAAGATGAAAAAAAAGCAGCGCTTAGGGCACATATTGGAAGTATATCTGCCCATATTAAGGAGCTGAGTAAAAAAGAGTATGAAAAACTTCAAGGAGTGAATACGCTTGATTTTGTACTGCTTTTTATGCCTATCGAGGGGGCTTTTTTATTGGCACTTGAAGAGGATGGAGAGTTCTTTAAGCGTGCCTATGAGAGTCATATACTTGTTGTTTCACCATCAACGCTACTGGTAACACTGAGAACAATCGAGCATATATGGCGTACTCAAAAACAGGAAGAACATGCACAAAAGATAGCAAAAGAGGCAGAGGCTATGTATGATAAACTGGTACTTTTTATCGATGAGATGCAAAATATAGAGCTGCACCTACAAAAAGCCCAAAATGCTTATGAAACAGCAATGAACAGACTGAGTCGAGGCAAAGGCAATGTAATAAAACGTGCCCAAAATATGAAAGAGCTTGGGTTAAAGCCAAAAAAAGAGTTATCGCTTAAAGCCCAAGATGATGATAAAACAAACTAAAGAGGAAGGAATGAAGATACAAACAAGATACAATTACGAAAGGACTTGGAGTCTTACACCGGAGCAGGATCTGTTAAAAATAATAGAAGAAGAGCTTGGAGATGCGGATGTAAAGGGTACATTGGCATATATAAAAGAGGCCATTAAAGGTGGAAAAGAGATTACAGTAGGCAGCTGTAAGTTTAGATTACAAAGATAGGGAGAAAAATGTTATACCAGCCAGATATTGCAAAGTTACTTTTACGAATCTCATTAGGAGTATTAATTCTTTTTCATGGAGTGCATAAACTTATTCACGGAGTAGATGGAGTGAGGAGTTTAGTGTTAAACGCAGGTATGCCTGAATTTTTTGCGTATGGTGTCTATGTCGGTGAGTTAATTGCACCGATATTTATCATTCTTGGTCTCTATGCCCGTATAGCCTCTGGAGTAGTTGCGTTTAATATGCTTATGGCTATCTATCTGGCATATGGATTTCACATATCCTTTTCAAAGTTTGGTGCTCTTTCATACGAAACACCTTTGATGTTTTTTGTAATGAGTCTGCTTGTGGTACTTTTAGGAAGTGGAAGGTATGGAGTAAATTCGAAGTAAGACTAAGGATGTCTTACTTTGATGGTGGAATTGAGACTCCATCCGATAATCAACATAAAAAGTATAACTCCTCCAGCCGGTAAAATTCCATAAGCATTAAGGAGATATGTAAGCCATAACAAAATAGCTCCAAGTGGAGTAGGAACACCTGTAAAGTAGTTCTCAACCTCACCTGCATCTGCGTTTATATTGAAGTGGATTAGACGACGCAGACCGGAGATAACATAGTAGATACTTACAACAGCCGCAATAAAGAGCCAAAAACCGTTGAGTGTTGAAGCGTAAGAGGCTTGAAAGATTAAAAATACAGGCACAAGAACAAAACTCAAAAAATCTGCAAAGCTGTCAAGCTGGATGCCAAACTCATTTGAAAGTTTATATTTACGTGCAATTTTTCCATCAAATATATCAAAAGCACCGCCTATCCATGCAAGAACGATAGCTAACGTAAAGTTGTTCTGTGTGATAAAATATGTAGCTAAAAGTCCCGCTGTAATATTTACAAAAGTAAAAAGATTTGCAAGATTAAAATGCGAAGAGGGTGTCCATAGAAATTTCATGCTGTTCCTTAAAGTAATAAGTGAGAAATTATAGCAAAATGATATAAATAATGAATAAAGAAAATTTTAAGCAATAATGATATCTGTTATCATTATTAAGATAGATATAAGTTGATACTGGTTATCATTTCTAAAAATTTAAAGGTTATTGTTTTGAATATTAAAAATGTAGTAGCTGTAGCTTCATTACTAATCTATTGTGATGCAACGCTTTATGCTGAAGAAGCACAAAAAAGAGATAGACTCCATTCGGCAAAAGAGGTGATAGGACAAGTTACAAATATGCCGGAAAAAGAGATCTCTGTTGTTGATAATTTTAAACATATGTTTGATGATGCACAGGTGTCGGGACAGATTAGAATGCTGTATGCGGGATACAATCAACAAGAAACAGGTGCAGATGATACTTATGCAAGTGCGATAGGTGGGATATTGAAATATGAACTAGCAGAGTACAACGGTTTCAATGCAGGCGTAGCGCTTTATACCTCTAATGATATTCCGTTTGCAACAGGGGAGGGGACAAAGCATAACAATGAGCTCTCCTCCTCTAATGGTGACTATACAACTGTCGGTGAAGCTTACATAAATTACAGATATAATGATTTTAGTTTTAGAGCAGGACGTCAAAAGCTAGATACCCCGCTTGCTGACAGTGATGATATAAGGATGATTCAAAACAGTTTCGAAGCATATGTGGCAAGATATGATTACAGGGGTTTTAATTTTATTGCAGGACATATCAATAGTTGGCAGGGGATAGATGCCGGTTTGGATGATGGATGGAGCGCTACAGGAGAAAACGGTACAAATTTCGGAGGAGTTGCATACGCTGAGAAATATGAACTAAATCTATGGTATTACAATATTACCGATACAACAAATGCACTCTATTTTGATATGGGAGTCAATTATGCGCTCAGTGAGAAGCTCTTAATTCACGCAATGTTGCAGTTACTTAAAGAGAATGAACTTTCTCGAAGTGGATATGATGCAGATATTTACGGAGGAATGTTGGAGTTCGTTATGGGTGGACTAGGAGTGAATTTTGCCTATAATGGGACCGATGCCTCACATGCCAAACAGACATTTAGCGGTACGGGTGGAGGAACACTCTACACAAGTTTAGATACGACAACACTCGATGTTATTGCAATAGATAGACAAGCTCAGGCTTTTGTTAGTGGAATATCGTATAATTACGATAATTTAAATTTTCTCTATGCTTATGGTGCTTTTATAGGTGATAAAGACAGCAGTGGTGCCAAGGCTTATATAGTCGAGCAAAATATTGGGCTGGAGTACAATGTAAATGAAGAGTTTATCGTAAGTGCCACTTATGTCATAGAAGAAGATAGAAACAGTAGAGTAAAAACTGAAAATGATTGGAATCGTGCTCAGTTAATGATTCATTATAATTTTTAAAAAGAGAGACGTATGAAAACATTGTTAGATTGTCAAAGAGGAGAAAAGGTCAAAGTTGCAAAGCTAAACGCAGCGTATGATCTCAAACAGAGACTTATCTCTTTTGGTATTATGAAAGATGCAGTTGTTGAGGTCTTAGAACACGCTCCTAGAAAAAAGACGATAGAAGTAAAAGTAGGGAAGATGAAACTTGCTCTTCGTTCACAAGAAGCAGCACAAATAGAGGTAAAAGATATATAATGCAGAGTACAAATATAAAAGCATGTCCTGTAATTGCTAAGCACATTAAAGTAGCTCTTGTCGGGCAGCCAAATGTCGGGAAAAGTATGCTGATAAATTCAGTAAGTAATGCACATCTTCATGTTGGAAATTTTTCGGGTGTGACAGTTGATAAAACAGAAGTTTTGTTTGATTATAAGGATTACAACTTTACTGTTGTTGACCTGCCGGGGACCTATGCATTTACTGATTACACGATAGAAGAGAGAGTGACACATGATTATCTCTGTGCTGAAGAGTATGACATCATTATCAATGTTGTTGACTCAACAAATTTAGAGAAAAATCTTCAGCTTACCTCAGAACTGCTTACAATGAGTAAAAAACTTGTCATTGCGCTTAATATGAGTGATGAGGCAGAAAAAGAGGGAATAGAGATAGATGCCGAGTATATGAGCGAACTGCTCAATATCCCCTGTGTAAAAGTCTCAGCTGCTACAAAAATGGGTATTGAAGATCTTATCGATGCTGTGATACAAAAGTATGAAAGTGATAAAAATGAGCCGAAGCTTATCTTCAGTGAGGCTGTTGAAGAAGAGATAAGCACTATTGTCGAGTATCTGCAAAAACATAAGTATGAAGCACGAAACAGCTATAGAAATATAGCAATCAACCTCCTAAAAGAGAATAAAAAGACCTATGCAAAACTGCATGATAACCCAATATGGACCGAGCTACAGCCTATTTTGATAGAGGCCTCAAAACATATTGAACTGCATCATGATACAGATGATATTAAAGAGGCATTTGCCGAAGAGTATGCTGCGTTTAATCGTGGTATAGTCGCTGAAGTTGTCAAACAGACAAAAAATATTGAGAGTAAAACACTTACTGAAAAGATAGACTCTATTTTAATACATCCAATATTTGGTATTCCGATCTTTTTGTTTTTTATGTGGGGACTGTTCCAACTGACATTTACACTTGGTAATATCCCTATGGAGTGGATAGACGGATTTTTTGGATGGCTTGGTTCTGCGGTAGCTCCGACGATTGGCAATGATGATATACGCTCTTTGGTTGTTGATGGAATTATCGGTGGTGTCGGTGCAGTTGTGCTCTTTACACCTAATATTATTATTTTGTTTATCGGTATCGCTCTTCTTGAGACAACAGGCTATATGTCACGTGTGGCATTTCTACTTGATGGATTTTTTCATAAGTTCGGACTGCACGGACAGAGTTTCATCCCTCTAGTTACTGGTTTTGGTTGTTCTATTCCTGCATATATGAGTGCTAGAATACTTAAAAATGACAGAGACAGACTCTTGACACTCTTTATCATCGGATTTATGTCATGTGGAGCGAGACTTCCTGTTTATGTACTCTTTACAGGGGCATTTTTTGCACAAAGTATGGCAGGAAATATTCTTTTTGGGATTTATATCTCAGGAGCACTTCTTGGACTTGTTTTTGCAAAAATACTGAAACTCACTGCGTTTAAGGGAGTGGATGAACCATTTGTTATGGAGATGCCAAAGTACAGACTTCCCTCTGTGAAGTTAATTTGGCATACTGTGCTTACGCAAACAATAATGTATCTTAAAAAAGCGGGTACTTTTATTGCCGGTGCTGCGATGCTTATTTGGTTTTTAAGTAACTATCCTCATAATCTCGATTTAGACAAAGAGTATAGTGTGAAAATTGAAAAAGCTGTTGATGCAAATGAAAAAGCTATGTTTGAAAATAAACTTGCTGAGGAACAGTTAGGGCAAAGTTATCTAGGTAGAATTGGAAAACTTACAGAGCCTCTTTTTGCACCACTTGGGTTTGATTGGAAAATGAATGTGGCTCTACAAGCAGGGTTGGCTGCAAAAGAGGTTGTTGTTTCTACTTTGGGTGTACTTTACTCAATGGGTGGGGATGTAGATGAGACGTCAAAGTCTTTGGCAGATAATATCCGTCAAAATATTCCTTTTGCTTCAGCCGTTGCGTTTATTGTGGTTATCATGATTTATCTGCCGTGTTTGGCTGCAACAACAGTCTTTGCAAAAGAGGCAGGAAGTTGGAAATATGCTGTCTATCTCTTTTTCTTTACCTCTGTCGTTGCGTATGTTTTAGCATTTATCGCATACAGAGTAACGCTTTTAATTACTTAGCATTATCTGTTTATTATTTAGATAGGGCTATAATAGAGCCAATAAAGATATAAAGGTCGAAACAGATGGCAAAAAAACAGAAAATATTGATGATTGAAGATGATTTAGAACTGGCTGAGATACTTACTGAGTATCTTGAGCAGTTCCCGTTTGAGGTTGTCACAGAAGATGACCCTTTTAAGGCGGTAAGCATACTTAAGTTAGAGCCTTTTGATTTGGTGATTTTGGACTTGACACTTCCTGGTATGGATGGGTTGGAGGTATGTGAAGCAATTAGAGAGCGTCAGGATATTCCTATTATTATCAGCTCTGCGAGAAGCGATGTTACCGATAAGATTAAAGCACTGGAGCTTGGTGCGGATGATTATCTTCCAAAACCTTATGATCCTCGTGAACTAGAGGCTAGGATCCACTCTGTCTTGCGTAGATATGAGGCAAAAAGTGAAGCAAAAGCTGAAAATAAGAGTGACTTTAAATGTGACAAAGAGACAATGACTATCACATATAAAGGGCGCAACATTGAGCTGACAAATGCGGAGTTTGGAATACTCTCTTATATGATAAGTAAACAGGGACTTGTAGTCTCACGTGAAGATTTGATTCATAATGTAAACGCAATCAATGAAGACTCATCAAATAAAAGTATAGATGTTATGGTTGGACGTATCAGAAATAAGCTTGGGGATAAGTCTCTCATAGAATCTGTTCGCGGTGTTGGCTATAAATTGCTAAAGTAATATGAAGCGCCATGCTGTTTTAATAACCATTCTTTTTGCATTTGCTGTCTCCTTGATAAGTGTAAGTATGGTTTTTTTCGAATTTTACAAACTTAACAAAGAACAGTATATTAATCATATTTTTACAAAATACTCTGTCATAACGCAAATATATCGTGAGCACCAGCAGCGTTTGAGTTCTGAGATTATGCTTGAGGCAAACCTGGCCGTATATGACCTTGAAGTTGTAAAAGACAAAAACAACACCAAAGCCGTACTTGACAGTGGTAAAATACTTAAACGTGAAGGTTTTAAAAGTTTCAATACCTCTTTGATGATAAATAAACAGGGAATGTATACTAAAAATACCGTAAGTAATCTTCGTGCAACTATGCTTCAATATAAACATAGAATTTATTTTCAGATTGAGACTCCAAAGGGAGATATCATGATAAAGGACAGTCAGTTAAAACCTTACAGTTCTGTTAATATCTTATATGCATATACTAGTACTTTTATGATTATCAGTCTCTCTTTTATTCTTGTACTTAGAAAGCTCAGTCCTCTTATCCGTCTTCGAAAAAAGATAGCTTTATATGGAAATGGAAATATGGATATTTCATTTAAAACAAAGAATGAAGATGAGATTGGATTGGTTTCAAATGAGATGGAAAGAGCACGGATCCGTATTAACAATATTTTAGAATCGCGTACACTCTTTTTACGCAATCTTATGCACGAGTTAAAAACACCGATTGCAAAAGGTACCATTGCTACTCAGATGCTTGAGTCTCAAAAACAGAGAGACAGATTTACTTCCATTTTTAAACGTCTTGAGACACTTGTAACAGAGTTTGCCATGATCGAAGAGGTGACAAGCCTTGATGACAAACGTGATTTTAGTGAGTACAGACTTGTAGATATCATTGATGGTGCCATTGATATGGCGATGGTAGAGAGAAGCAGAGTAAGCGTTGAGATTGGTGGTGAAGTGAAAATACATGCCAACTACAGACTCTACACTACAGCTATAAAAAATATGATAGACAATGCGATGAAGTACTCAACGGACGGGCATGTCCGAATTTTTATAAATGATAAAAATGAACTCTGTTTTGAGAACAAAGGAGAGAGACTTGCCCATCCACTGCACTACTACATAGAACCTTTTACAAAAGAGAATCCCTCAAAAAACAGCTTTGGACTTGGTCTTTATCTGGTTGATTCTATTTTAAAAGCACATGATCAGGTGCTGGCATATGAATATGAGGATGGAGTAAACCGTTTTATATTTGCATAAGATTAAAAATGTAAACTAACAAGATGAACAAACTACTCTATATGCTGCTCATCTTCTCTTTGGCTGTTTTTTCCTTTGCTATAGGATGGATGAGTCATCCTGTGTCAGCATCAGTGCCTAAAATCCAGCAAAAAATTTCTCATCTACAAAAGATAAAAAAGAGTGGTGTACTCAATGTTGTACTTTTAAATGCACCCTCGACATATATTATCGGTGCTGACGGTGCGCAAGGGTTTGAGTACGATTTACTAAAATCATATGCAGATCATTTGGGTGTTGAACTTAATATTACCGCTGTACATACAGTTGCCGAGGCTCTTGAACTCTCACACTCTAAGGATATCGATATAACTTCCGCCTCTTTGGCAAAAACTGAAAAAAGAAAAGAAATCTACAATTTTGGGCCCTCTTATTTTGAAGTACAGGAGCAGGTGATTTGCAACAGGGATATGTTAAAGGGAGAGAGTTTTCCTAGGGATGTAGAGGATTTGACAGGCTTAAATATTATGGTCGGAGCAGGTACAAGTTATGTGGAGACGATAAAATCTCTACAAGAAGACGGTTTTGATATAAACGCAGTAGTAAGCTTGGATGACTCTACAGAAGAGCTGCTGCAAATGGTCGCAAACCATCAGATTGACTGCACCATTGCTGACTCAAATATCTACTCTATCAATCTGCGTTACTTTCCAAATATTGCCATGGCATTTTCAATCAGCGGGCGTGAACAACTTGCCTGGATTTTGCCAAAAGATACACCAGAACTTGCAATGGATATGTATGCCTGGCTCAATGATTACAATCAAAAAGGAAAAATGACACAACTCAAAGATCACTACTATGGTTATATTCTTTTCTTTGACTATTACAATACAAAGATGTTCTATAAACGTATTAAAAGCAGGTTGCCAAAATATCAAAAATATTTTGAAACAATAGCCAAAAAGTATGATATACCATGGACACTTTTGGCCTCTGTTGCCTATCAGGAGTCACATTGGAATCCTAGAGCAAAAAGCTTTACGGGTGTACGTGGATTGATGATGCTCACAAAAAAAACAGCCAAAATGCTGGGTGTGAAAAATAGGCTCAATCCTAAGCAGAGCATAGAAGGCGGTGCAAGACATTTAAAAGGTATGATGCGGCTTATACCTGACGAGGTAGAGGGTGAAAACAGACTGAAATTTGCATTGGCTGCCTATAATATCGGGTTTGGACATATCAAAGATGCACGAAAGCTGGCAAAAAAACTGGGGTTGAATCAAAATGTATGGAGTGATATGAAGATAGTCCTGCCTCTTCTTTCGCATAAAAAATACTATAGAAATCTAAAGTACGGATATGCCAGAGGAGAAGAGCCTGTGAAGTATGTTGAGTCTATCTACAATTATAAAGATATACTCGAGAAGATAAGAAAGGAGTTAGTGACTCCCTAATTCGCTTAAAAATGTCTCCATATCGTATTTGACTCGATACTCGGGAGTCATGATGTGGATAAGGATATCGCCCAAATCCACAACAACCCAGTCCCCGCTCTCATCGACATTGTTAAAGTGTTCAGCAGGTTTAAGATCATTTTTAAGATGGTCTAAAAGCGCCAGTGTATGTTTTTTTCCGAGTGAAGATGCGATAATGGCATAATCCACAATGTAGTTTTTATCACGCAGATCAAAAACCTCTATCGCTTCAGCTTTGTTTTTATCAAGTGTGTCTGTTATGTTCTGTATTCTGTTTTGCATTGTATTCCTTGTAGTATTGGGCAATCTCATTTGCAACTGCCTTTGGTAATTTTGAACTGTTCATATTTTTTCGTAAACCAGAGGAGGATATCTTCTCATCTATATCTAGTTTAATAAAATCATCAGAGACCTTAATGGCGTCTCTTTTTGCAATAATAAAGTGCACTAACTCTCTTAGTTCTTCATAGTTGTGCCATTTGTGTAAAGATTTTAAATTATCTGCACCTATTACGAGATAGATTCTCGGGTATTTTTTCTTGAGATATTTAATTGTTTCAATACTGGGCACTTCTCTCTTTAAATCCACTTCAAAAGAGCTTATTTCAACATTTTTGTAAGAAGAAAAAATCTTTTTCAACCATTTCAAACGCAGCTCAGGCGGAGCACAAAAAAGTCTCTTAAATGGGTTTAAATAAGTCGGCATCACTATGATTTTATCGATGAAAGAGAGATCGCTTAAAGCTTTTACTACCTCTTCATGACCAATATGAGGAGGATCAAAAGAACCTCCATAGAGTGCTATAGTTTCCATTTAATGCGAATTATAACTAATTTTAGGTAAAATAAACGAATTAAATTTTACAGGATGGGTAATGGCATTGAAAATAGCTATTAATGGCTTTGGCAGAATAGGTCGCTGTGTAACTCGCATAGCTTCAAAACGAGATGATATTGAGATCGTTGCCATTAATGACTTAGCAAGTATAGATATGATGGTCTACCTCTTGAAACATGATTCTGTACATGGGATTTTTGATGTAGAAGTTCATAAAATCGATGATGAACATATCCTGATAGATTCGCAAAAAATCAAAATATTTTCAGAACCCGAGCCAAAAAACCTTCGTTTTGCCGATTCTGGTGCAGAGATGGTTTTGGAGTGTACAGGACTCTTTTTAACTTCAGAGATTGTACAGACGCACTTGGATAAAGGTATTGAAAAAGTTCTTCTCTCTGCTCCCACGCAAGATGAGGTGACGCCTACTTTTGTAATGGGTGTCAATGAAAAGCTTTATGCGGGTGAGCCAATTATCTCAAACGCATCATGTACAACGAACTGTCTTGCTCCCATAGCAAAGATTCTTGATGATGCTTTTGGAATTGAAAAAGGTTTGATGACGACTATTCACTCCTATACGAACGATCAAAATCTGCTTGATGTAAAGCATACACGAGATAGACGCCGTTCACGTGCTGCTGCGGTAAATATGATACCGACGACAACAGGTGCGGCAAAAGCCATTAACCGGGTAATGCCGCAACTTGAAGGAAAACTTCACGGTCAGAGTGTCCGTGTACCGACTCCTGATGTTTCTATGATGGATTTAAATATAATTGTTGAAAAAGATACAACAGAAGAGGAGTTAAAAGCTCTTTTTAATGAGAAGGCAGCCACTGCGTTTGAGGGGATTTTACTTGTAGATAAAGATATGCGGGTATCTCAGGATTTTGTAGGATGTAGTTACAGTTCGATTGTAGCTGAAGATCTTATTCAGGTTATCGGTGGAAATATGGTGAAAGTGATGTCTTGGTATGATAATGAGTGGGGATACTCTTCAAGACTTTTAGATATGGCAATTCATATCAGTAGATAAATCAATTAATTAATTAATATAAAAAGGATATAGATGGAATTATTAAACATAAAGAATTTAGATTTGGCAGGGAAAAAAGTTTTCATAAGATGTGATTTTAATGTACCAATGGATGAATTTGGAAATATTTCTGATGATCGTCGTATCCGCTCTGCTGTCTCTACAATTAGTTATTGTCTTGATCAAGATTGTGCAGTTATCCTTGCTTCTCACTTGGGGCGCCCAAAAGGTAATGTTGATGCTAAATACTCCTTAGCTCCAGTGGCACGTCGTCTGCAACATCTTTTAAAACGTGATGTAACACTGGCTTCTGATGTTGTTGGTGAAGATGCTATGGGTAAAGCGAAGGCTTTACAAGGTGGCAAAGTTCTGCTTCTTGAAAATCTTCGTTTTGAAGCAGGTGAGACTAAAAATGATGTAGAGTTGGCAAAAAAACTCTCTTCTATGGCAGAGTTCTATATCAATGATGCTTTTGGTGTGAGTCACCGTGCACATGCTTCAGTTGAAGGTATCACACACTTTTTTGACAATGAGCATAAAGCGGCAGGCTTTTTACTTGAGCGTGAGATTAATTTCTTTGGAAAACTTATTAACAACCCTGTACGTCCGTTTGCTGCTATTGTTGGTGGAAGTAAGGTCTCAGGTAAGCTTGAAGCTTTGGTAAACCTACTTCCTAAAGTTGATAAAATCTTTATCGGGGGAGGGATGGCATTTACCTTCTTAAAACAGATGGGCTACAGTATCGGTGCATCATTGGTTGAAGAAGATTTGCTGGATGAAGCGCAAAGTATTATGGATGAAGCGAAAAAACTCGGTGTGAAGTTTTACCTCCCTGTGGATATTGTTGCAGCTGAGAAGTTTGCAGAGGATGCTGTCAGTAAAATAGTAACTGCACAAGAGATTCCAAACGACTGGATGGGACTCGACATCGGACCTGCAACTGTAAGGCTTTACCATGAAGGTTTAAGTGATGTGCAAACTGTACTTTGGAATGGGCCTATGGGTGTTTACGAGATGGAAAAATTTGCGCGAGGTTCTTCTAAAATAGCACACTTTGTTGCAGACAGTTACGCAACAACTGTTGTTGGTGGTGGAGATACAGCTGACTTGGTACAACGTATAGGTGTTGATGATGAGATAAGTTTTATCTCAACCGGTGGTGGTGCTTCATTAGAACTTCTTGAAGGAAAAATTCTTCCAGGCGTAAAACCATTGATGGTTAAAGTAAATAAAGAAGAGAAATAACGATGATTATTGCAGCGAATTTAAAAACAAACCTTACAAGAAGTGCTACACGTAAGTATATAGACGAATTGAGTACATTTGCAGATGTTTCATCTTCTGAGGTCATAGTTTTTCCTGCGATGACATCACTTGATGATTTTAATGTTTCAAGTATTACGATTGGTGCTCAAAATGCATATCCTACACAAAATGGTGCATTTACGGGTGAGACAGGGCTTGAACAGCTTGATGAGTTCGGTGTCAAAACAATTCTTATCGGACACAGTGAACGTCGTCATATACTTGGAGAGAATCAAGAATTTTTAGTTGAAAAATTTAACTATTTTAAAGAACAGGGTTTTAAAATAGTTTTTTGTGTAGGTGAGCCTCAGGAAATTCGTGAAGCCGGAAAAGAAAAGATGCTTACATATATAGGGGAACAGTATAAAGGAATAGATACAGAGTATGAAAATCTTATTATTGCATATGAACCTGTTTGGGCAATCGGAACGGGGCTTACTCCTACATTTGAGGATATTGAAGATATACATACGGAGTTGAAGAAAAAATCTGGGGCTCCTCTGCTGTATGGCGGAAGTGTCAAAGTCAACAATGCGAAAGATGTCTTAAGTATAAAAAATGTTGATGGTGTATTAGTAGGCAGTGCTGCGTTATATGCAGAGCATTTTGGTATGATGATTCAGTATGGCGATGAAGTAAAAAAATCTAAACAAGAAGGATAAAGTAGATGTTAATGAAGGGAAAAAAAGGTCTGATAGTAGGACTGGCAAATAATAAATCTATAGCATATGGGATAGCAAAAGCTTGTGCTGCTCAAGGCGCTGAGATGGGATTTACATATCTTAATGATGCACTGAAAAAAAGAGTAGTGCCTATTGCCAAAGAGTTCGGCAGTGAATATGTATATGAACTTGATGTTTCAAATGAAGAGCATATGGCGTCAATCGCCAAAAAAGTTGAAAAAGATTTTGGCAAAATTGATTTTTTAGTCCACTCTGTTGCATTTGCTCCAAAAGAGGCATTGAGTGAGCCTTTCATTAAAACTACTAAAAGTGCATTTCAAATTGCGATGGATATTTCTGTTTACTCTTTTATTGATTTGACAAACAGACTTGAATCTGTATTGAGTGATGATGCTTCTATCCTTACACTTTCATATTTGGGTGGTCCAAAATACATTGTAAATTATAATGTTATGGGTGTTGCAAAAGCAGCACTTGAATCTACTGTGCGCTATATGGCAGTTGAACTTGGAGAAAAGGGACAACGTGTGAATGCAATCTCTGCAGGTCCTATCAAAACTTTGGCTGCAGCAGGCATAGGTGATTTTAAACAGATTCTTAACTGGAACGAAGTGAATGCTCCACTGAAAAAGAATGTTACGATTGATGAAGTAGGAAACTCTGCTATGTATCTTTTAAGTGATTTAAGTTCTGGTGTAACAGGTGAAATTCATTATGTTGATGCCGGATATAATATCATGGGAATGGCAGCAGCAGAGACAAATGCAGAGGGGAAAACTATGCTCTCTTGGGATTTAGTAGATTAGTTTACTATTTCCCAATCACGGGCATCTTCTCTAACTTTTTTATATTTGAGTTGTTTTCATCACTTGGATGTGCCTTAACATATAAAGAGACTTTATCTACATAATCTTGTAGCTTAAAATTCTCTTTTGTCTCTTTATCTTTTTCTGCAACTGCAGGGTTCCACTCTTCATCTAACCAACTATCTAAATGCTCTTGTAAAAATCCACTTTTATTATCACTGTTTTGTGATGTGACCTCCGGAGAATACCCGCTACAGGCTGACATAAAAATAGTAATTAATGTTAAATTTAGTTGTATAAGTTGTTTCATATAAGAATTATAGCTGAAAATTATACAAAATTTATGCAATTCAGTGAAATTTAAGAATGTAATGTGTTATACTGTAGGCGAAATTTGAAAGATATAAGGAGAATATATGAAATTAACAAAAATGAGTTTAGTGGCAGCACTATTAATGGGTTCAAGCGCTTTTGCACTTGACAATATCAAAGTAAGTGGTGATGCTAATCTTTACTACCAAACTACTGATGGAGCATCTGGATATGATGCTGTTAAAGGTAGAACAGATGGTGATCTTTTCTCAAAAGACTCGAGTGCGGCTGATGCTTCATTAAACTTAAACATCACTGCAGATGTACTTGCAAATGATTTAGTTTCTGTAAGTGCAGGTGCAGGTTATACTGTTCTTACTACTTTAGGTTTAGAGAACAACTTCGTATCTAATGTATGGGGTGGTTCACACACTGCAAATGCAGGAACAGGTGCACAATACGGTAGTGCTTTAGGTGGTGCAAAAGTTGAAAATGCTAGTTGGATGAATGAAGCGTGGATCGCTGCAACTACTGGTAAAACTACTGCTAAACTTGGTCGTATGGCATTAGATACTCCTCTTGCGTTTACTGAGACTTGGTCTGCTGAACAAAATACTTTTGAAGCGGCTGTATTAATCAACCAAGACATTCCAGATACTACTTTAGTAGGTGCGTATGTTGGTAATGGTAACGGTACAGAAAACTTTGGACAAAATGCTCACAGTAATGTTCAAGCACTTGGTCTTGCGTCAGCTCCAGTTGTAAATGGAAATGGTGATTTCACTACTTATGGTACAAACGGTGCGTATGCAGTAGGTGTTATTAACAATTCTTATGCTCCATTAACTGCACAAGCATGGTACTATGATGTTGTTTCTTTAGCAACTGCATACTGGTTACAAGCTGATTTAGATGCGAGTTCTTTAGGTGTTGAAGGTCTTACTCTTGGTGCACAATACTGTGGTATGGATGCAGCAGGTTCTAACACTAAAACTTCTAATGTATATGCTGTAAAAGCTGGTTATGGTATGAAAGATATGTTCGAAGCAAGCGTTGCTTACTCTGCAACTAATGATGATGGTACTTTAGGTCATGCAGGTTTTAATACTGCTACAAATGCAGCAACTGCAAAATCTAAATTGTATACTGAAGCATGGTGGAACTATGGTTATGTAACTCAAAGAGATACACAAGCATATAATGTAACTGTTACTTCTGCTGTAAATGGTATGTTTGATTTAGGTGTTTACTACACTTATGCTGACCAAGCAAAAGCAACAGGTCCTAGAGATGTAACAGAGTTCACAGTAACTGCTGGTAAATCTTTTGGTCCACTTGATTTAACTGCTGCGTTTATTAATGCTGATTATGGTAAAGTTGCTGATGCAACTAATACTGTTCAAGTATACGCTACAGTAAACTTCTAGTCTAAAACTAAACTCAAACTAAGATCTAATCTCCCTTTTGGGAGTTAGATTTTTTTCTTTCTTGCTATTTTCTCTCTTTTATTTGTGTTATAATTTTGTATGAAACTACTACTCAAAAAAATATCTTATATCTTTTTTATGCTACTTTTAATTTCTATTATATCCTTTTTGGCTATTCATGCTGCACCAAACAGTTTCTTTGGAGCAGGCGCGCTCAATCCAAATATGACACCAGAGGCTATTGAGAAGTTAAAAGCTGTTTATGGACTCGATAAGCCCCTCTTGGTACAATACTATGAGTGGGTAAAAAATATTATGAGTTTGAACTTTGGTATCTCTTTTGTTTCTGGTTCTGATGTTAGTACGGAGATACTCAAACGTATTCCCATTACACTTTGGATGAATGTGATTGCTTTGGTATTTGTATTTGTACTGTCTCTTTATCTGGGTATAAAAGCTGCACTCAGTTATGAGAAAAAAAGTGATCATATTATCCGTCAGGTATCTTTAATATCTTTTTCGATGCCTTCTTTTTATTTAGCACTGCTTTTTATCATCTTCTTTTCCATCAAGCTTAAGTGGTTTCCTATTGCCGGATTGCACTCTATCGAACCAAAAGAGGGTATTTACAACTTTTTAGATATGGCATGGCATTTGACGCTTCCAATTGGTGTTATGATATTTGTAGGACTTGGAAGTATGATAATATATATCCGTTCTCTTACTCTTGAGATACTTAAAAGTGATTACTACTTTTTTGCACTCTCTCGAGGACTCTCTCAAACGCAGCTACTACGTTACTACATTTTACCAAATTTAATGCCGCCTATCATTACTCTTTTGGGGCTCTCTTTGCCTGGGCTTATAGGGGGGAGTGTGATTTTGGAGTCTATTTTTAGCATAGAGGGGATGGGACAGCTCTTTTACATGAGCGCTCTGAGCAGAGATTATCCGATTATTATGGGAATTTTGATGATAACAGCATTTTTAACGTTAATAGGAAATATTGTAGCAGATTTGATTCTTTTAAAATTAAATCCGTATATGAATCGGGCGTAGTAGTCTCTGATGGGGCAGCTACTTTTCTTGTGCCCATATCTGGTACCCATACTGAGTGTGATGGGGTACCCGATAAAGATAGACTAGTTAAAGAGTGCCTCTAGTGCATCAACACTCTCTTTTTTCTCTTGAATCTCTCCATTTTCACTTGTAACAGAGTCATTTTCAACAAGTTCTATCTGCATACCTGTAAGCATTGAAGCCAGGCGGATATTTATACCGCTTTTCCCGATTGCTTTACTTTTTTGATCTGCAGGAAGTGTGATGATTGCTTTTTCATTTTCACCATCTTCATTTTTTACAATTTCTACATGAGAGATGATAGCAGGGCTCATAGTACGAGATACAAAAAGTTCAGGGATGTTTGTGTACTCGATACAGTCGATATTCTCACCGATAAGCTCTTCACTTACTGCGTTTATACGAACACCTTTGACACCGACAGTAGCACCGACAGCATCAACTTGTGGATGTGTGCTTAAAAGTGCGATTTTAGCACGTTCACCCGGGATACGAGCTGATTTTTCAATGATAACAGAACCCTCGGCAATCTCAGGTACTTCAAGTGTTAGGAGTGCTTCTAAAAATTTAGGAGAGGTACGTGAGAGCTCTATCTGCATACCGTTTTCTTTGTCCATGTTTACACGGCGTACAACTGCTTTGATATGGTCTCCTACATCAAATGACTCTCCTTTTATTCTGCTTTTCATAGGAAGTACGGCACGGATTTCATCTACTTCGATATATGTGTTGTTCTGGGAATCCACACGTGTAACACGTCCACTGACAAGAGTGCCTATCTTTGATTTGTATTTGTTAAAGATTTCGTCTTCAACAAGACGTTGTATGTGGTATTCTATCTCACGGTGAAGACCAGAGGCAGCAGTACGTCCGTAATCTTCCAAGTCATGATCAATCTGAAGTTGGTCACCAAGCTCAACCTGATCATCATATTCTCTCGCTTCTGTTATGGAGATATATGCAGGTGCCAGCTCTTCATCTTGAAGTTTTTCATCATCATCTGCAACAACAGTGATAGTTTGAACGAGTTTTAGGTTTTTTGTCTCCTCGTCAATATTTGCTTCAAATGCGAAATTGTGACCAATAACTCTTTTGGCTGTTTGTACAAACGCAGTCTTTAAAGCTTCCATTACTTTTTCCGGTTGTAAGCCTTTCTCATGCCCGATAGCTTCGGCAATATCTAAAATTTTTTCCATAGTGTATAGTATCCTTATGTTTGAAGAAATCTGACAATGATAATTATGTTTGGGGATTTCTTACGAAGTGTGTAATTATACATAAATTCTACTAAAAAGAGCTTTAACCATATTTTTATTAGTTTTTTTATATAATGCAAGACTTTTAATATACAAATAAGGAAATGAAATGGATTTAAAATTTGCCAGAACTGATTTAGATGCAAAACCTAAAAAGATTGACTTGAGCAAGCTAGATGCAGAAGTAGAAAAAAACGACAGTATAATATTTTATTTTGACAAAGATAATTCTCACAAAGATTTGCTAGCATTGCAAGATCACTATGAAGCAATGGGCAAGAGTTTTTACATGAGTGAAGTGAAGTACGGATTAGCAGATAATGACTATATGTACCAAGTTCACATAATGAGCTAGAGAGACCAGATGAGTAAAAAGCTATTTATCGAAACTTTAGGTTGTGCTATGAACAGTCGTGATTCTGAGCATATGATAGCCCAGCTTCGTGAGAAAGAGGGTTATGAAACCACAGATGAACTTGAGGATGCAGACCTTATTTTGATAAATACATGTTCGGTAAGGGAGAGACCAGTACATAAACTCTTCTCTGAACTTGGCGGTTTTAACAAAAGAAAAAAACCATCAGCTAAAATTGGAGTGTGTGGTTGTACTGCTTCGCATCTTGGTGAAGAGATCATTAAGCGTGCTCCTTATGTCAACTTTGTTTTAGGTGCAAGAAATGTATCTAAAATCAGTGAAGTCTTACACAAAGACAAAGCGGTTGAGATAGATATCAACTATGATGAGAGTGAATTTGCTTTTGATGATTTTCGCACATCTGCTTATAAAGCTTTTATCAACATCTCTATAGGATGTGATAAAAAGTGTACTTTTTGTATCGTTCCAAAAACACGTGGTGATGAGATATCCATCCCTGATGATTTGATAATAAACGAAGCACAAAGAGCAGTGAATAACGGTGCAAAAGAGATCTTTTTACTGGGACAGAATGTCAACAACTACGGTCGCCGTTTTTCGTCAAGCGAACATGAAAAGGTAAACTTTACAGAACTGCTTCGCCGTCTTTCTAAAATCGAAGGTTTAGAACGTATCCGTTTCACTTCGCCGCACCCTTTTCACATGGACGATGAGTTTATAGAAGAGTTTGCAAGTAATCCTAAAATATGCAAATCAATGCATATGCCGCTGCAAAGCGGTTCAAGTAAAGTCCTCAAAGAGATGAAACGCGGATATACGAAAGAGTGGTTTTTAAATCGTGTTGAGAAGCTGCGTTCAATGGTGCCTGATGTGAGTATCTCTACAGATATTATTGTCGGTTTTCCGGGTGAGAGCGATGAAGATTTTGCAGAGACCATCGATGTGATGAAACAGGTGAAGTTTGATCAGATATTTTCATTTAAATACTCTCCTCGTCCAGAAACAGAGGCGCAACACTTTACAAATGTAGTTGATGGTGAGATCGCATCTGAGAGACTCACTTATCTGCAATCACTTCATAATGAGATTATGGATGAGAAGAATACTACACTTTTAGGAAATGTTTATCGTGTCTATTTTGAAGATTTAAATAGAGACGGTTATGTTTCAGGAAGAAGTGATAACAACCTTGTGCTCAAAGTAAAAGGTTCAGAAGAACTTTTAGGCAAGTTTAGAGATGTTAAAGTTACTGCTATCGGTAGAACAATATTAACAGGCGAAATAGTTGCTTAAAAATTTCTCTCGTCAACTTGCTCTTATTTTTATCCCTTTTATAGGCTCGGTATTGATAAGAGTCCTTTACGCTACAAATAAAAAAGTCTTTCATGCCCCGAAAAAGATAACAGATAAGAGTGTTATCTTTGCATGCTGGCATGGAGAGCTGCTTATGCTGCCTTATCTCTACAGACATTATAGAAAAACCCCTCATGCAAAAGTTTTGATTTCAAGTCATTTTGACGGAAAACTTATCTCTAAAACGATCAAATATTTTGGTTTAGGTACTTTGGCAGGTTCGAGTAATCGAAACGCAGCGAGAGTTTTAATCCAAGCTATTAAGACGATAAAAGAGGGATATGACATAGGAATTACTCCCGATGGTCCAAAAGGACCCCGTCATGAAGTTGCAGATGGTATAATAGTCATGGCACAAAAGACAAAAGCCAAAATTGTTTTAGTTGAGATAAAACCGACAAAATACTGGCAGCTCAATTCGTGGGATAAGTTTGTTATTCCAAAACCATTTGGTACTTTACATTACTATGCGACATCAGAGCTTGACATTAGCTCAATGGAGCTTGAAGAGGCACGAGAAGTGATAAAGCGAGGTTTGTTAGCCCATGAAAAGTAAATTGATTTTTCCCGTCACTGCGTTTATATTCCTTTTTATTATGCTTATCTATTTTTTGACACATCCGTCGTATGAAAAATCATTAGAGGCAAAATATTACTATGAAACAGCTCAGTATGATAAGGCTTATGCTTTGGCAAATGAAGCTTTTTCCATAGATGTATATAACCGTATGGCTTCAACCATAATGGCACAGTCAAAAACTGCACTCAAGTATGTAAAATATATAAATCAGGCAAAAGAGTATATGCAAGAGATTAATAAAATTGCAAATAAGACAAATATCTCAGATGCAGACAGGGCAAAAATAAAGATGATGAGCCAGATAGTTGTGGATTCATATGCAAAATTAGCTCCAAGTGTTATAACTGATAAGTCCCTTGTTGATGAAGCAAGAAAATATCATGATAATTTTGAGAAACTACTTGAAAAAGTTGCTAGATAAGAAGAGAGTTGATTTTTTAGACTACCTTAAAGAGGTAAGGGGATATTCTGATTTGACGCTCAAAAGTTATGATGAATCTATTAAAGAGGCTTTGGGGTTTGCCTTAATCGAAGAGGAAAATTCTCATTTGATATGGGACTTGATGCCGTTTCGCCTGCATATAGCCGAGCTGAATCCTAAAACAATTAGTAAAAAACTGAGTGCCGTACGCAGCTTTAGTGAATATCTCAGTGACAACGGTCTTAATGTTTTTCTTAGAGCAGATGCAAGTATAAAGGTGGCAAAAACACTTCCCAAACCTATCTCTCATGAACATATTTTAGAAGCTTTAGAAAAAGCTAATTTGGATGAGAAACTGGCAGTGTTGATGCTTTATACTTTTGGACTGCGTATATCGGAACTTAGTAGCGTTAAGCTTAATGATATCTCTTTTGAGTGGTTGCGTGTAACAGGAAAAGGGAATAAGCAAAGAGATATTCCGATGCTTGCATCTACAAAAAAGATTCTTGACGAGTATTTGGCAACTTCTGGGGTAAAAAAATTTCTTTTTGAGAAAAAAGGCGAAAAATTAAGCGAAAATAGTTTAAGATATATGATTACTAAAGTCTTTAGACGTGTTGGGCTCAAGGTGACACCTCACCAACTACGTCACTCTTATGCTTCTTCACTCTTAAACGGTGGAGCGCCCATAGTAGATGTCAGTGAATTGTTGGGACATTCATCAATGGCCACAACGCAAATATATACAAAATTAGGTAGTGCATTGAAACAAAAAAATTATAACAAAGCACATCCCCTTTGTAGCGGAGAGAAGTAGTGCTTGGCAAACTATTTGAAGCAATCTATTTAAAAGTATTTGTCAATATTGTTGCAAAGCGCTTTACAACAATTGTATATATTGAAACATATTCCAAAAAAGGTGTTGAGAGCAGTGTTGAAGAGGAGTTTGAGACACTTGAACTCGATACAAAGATGTATGAATTTATTACTGCCTACACTAAAGAATCACCATATTATTATATTGCAGTTTTAGACATGTCACATTCACAGGGTGCAGTGCCGACATGTTCTAAAAACAGGATGCAATATTATACTGACATAGAAGATATGGAGTACAAATGTCACAATAACAGCTGGTCATATTATACTTCCAAGAGTGCCTTAAGAGATATCAGAAAGAGATATGCAGATATCGGGGTAGATTATATTTTTTCACCCTATTCGGTATTGAGCTACTTTTTTAAAGACAAGATAGATGCAAAACTTGCTATGTATATACTAGTGCAGGAGAACTTCTTATCTTTGGCTATTTTTGAAAACTCGCAGTTATTATATGCACATCATCTTGATATGATGACAAAAGATGACTTTGACGGGATTCATCTTGAAGAAGATGAAGATAGCAGTGACCTGCTTTTAGGTGATGATGAGGCGATTGAGTTGGATGATGTTTCCATCTCTGATGACGGGACTACAGAGCTTGAAGATTTTGCAAATATTGAAGATTTGGATTCGATTGAAGAGATAGATGAGTTCTCTGAGAGCAAAGATATAGAAGAGGAGCTTTTAGAATCAACTGATGTGCTAGAAGAGGCGGATGAGACAAAATTTAATGAAGATTATCAAAGATTTACACTTGTTCAGGCTTCTGTAGGACAGTTTTACAAAGATGAACGCTATGAGAGCAGATTTGTAGAGAATGTTTATGTAGCCGACTCAGTTGGCGTTACAAATGATTTTAAAAAATATCTTGAAGAGGAGATGTTCTTTAATGTCTATATTCGGCGAACCGATGTGGCTTTAGAGGTTTGTGAACTTACAAAAAGGGAGCTTGGTATATGAAATACAGTTATATAAAACCACGTAAAAAAACTCCCTTTACTCAAGAAGTACAGCTGGTTATTGCCTTTTTCTCCATTACGATAATTATGCTTTTCTCTACCTACCTCTTTTTACTCTATAAAGATTACAATTTTCAAAAAGAGCAAAATAATATTTTAGCAACGCAGCAGGAACTTAAAAAGAGTATTGCCGATATGAAAAAAAAGATAGAGTTTATAAATAGGCAAGAGGCATTGGGTGAGAAAATCTATACACAAAACAGTGTGCTAAAAGATTCTATTGCCAACCTATTTGATTTGGTGCCGCAGCGTATCACTCTCTCAGAAGCAAAACTTCTAAAAAATGGACTTATTTTGTATGGAATTACACCAAACAGAGATGTCTATAACTTTATGCTTCAAGCGCCATTGCGTTCAATCTTTCAAGAGACATACAGTAGTTTTTATCCTGCGAAAAATGGCTGGCTGCGTTTTGTCTCTACGAACTATATGAAAGATGATTACAGTGAGGGAGTAGATACAAATGAAGATTAATATTTCACGTCACTATCTTTACATTTTACTCTCATCCCTTTTTCTCTTTTTACTTGTGTTGATTTTTGCATTTGTGATTTTAATTCCAAAAGGAAAAGAGTACAGACAAGAGCGTCTTGAAGTGAGAAAAAATAGTATAAAACTACAAAAATACCAAAATTTTCATGATGAAATTTATGAGAAGTTAAAAGATTTACAGAGTAAAAATAGGCATATCATCACTGCGTTTGGGAACACTTTTGATGCGCACAGGTTTCAAAAAGAGCATGAGAGTTACTTCTCCTCTTTGCATCTTTCAAAAATTGCAAAACTCAATGATGAGAGTGGTTTTGCCGTATATGAGGTAAATACCACCTCTAAAATCTCATCTCCTACAAATTTTTATAATTTTTTAGATGCTGTTAATAAAAGTAACTGGATTATAGGTGTAAATTTTCCTATAACATTTAAGCGTGAAGGAGAGACCATCTCCTCATCTTTTACGATGAAAGTTTATTGTAATAAAGAAGAGACTAACTCTAGCACATCTTCATCAGAGGCTAAATAGCCTCGAAGTTTTGGTTCGATTTTTAGGAGTCTCATCTTCTCTTTAAGTTTTTTTTCTATCTTTTTTTCTTTAATAAAGGGTGCGATAAAAATGTACTCTTTTGTAAAGGAGACTATCTCTTTTCTTCCCAAAACTACTGCTGTGTTTCTTTTGAGCAACTCTCTTTCACTTGCGCTAATAATACGTCCCTGCGATTTGAGATACCTGTCTATTAGGTAGATGCTGCTGCGTTTATCATGGGGGTTTTTAAAATAGGTAAGTTCTTTAAAGTATTTTATCTCCTCCTCTTTGATAAGGTTCTTGCAATCTTCATCAATGTAAGTAAAACTTTTCTTTATACCGCTTAGGTGTTCTTTTAAAAGAGGGTTGGTATGGTGCAGGCGAAAACTGTTGCGTTTGTACTTCTCGTCACTATTGCTCTCATCTTCAAAATATTTAATATCATGGGTATGTAGATACTCTAATAGTTCCTGTTTATCAAGGTGAAGCAGAGGTCGATAGAGTGTGTAGCCACTGCGTTTATCTCTGCTTTGCATCCCCGCAAGTTCTATACATCCCGCACCCTTGCAAAACTGCATCAAAAACCACTCAAATCTGTCTCCCAAGTGGTGGGCGGTGAGGAGTGCATTGTAAGAGTAGTGCTTTATAAGTTCTTCAAAAAAGCTGTAGCGTACTTTTCTGGCTTTTGCTTCAAAATTGGAGTCTATCTTTGGTGCTTTTTTTATGTGGCAGAGAATGTTGTACTTTGCTGCAAGCTCTTTCGCATAGGAAACTTCCTCTTTGCTTTGTAAACGCAGCCCATAATCTACAATGGCAATATCGAATTTTATTTTGTTGTCTAAGAGTAAAAAAAAGAGAGCAGTGGAGTCTCCTCCGGCTGAGAATGCCAGAAGATTTTTTGTGTTTAGGAGCTCTTCTTTATTTTGAAGTGTCAGCATTATCTACAGTCGCAGTGAGAATATCTCCCACAAGCCCCGTAATTTTTGCAGAGTAGATTTTACCAAATTCCAACTCTTCATCACGAGTTCTGTCGTTGACATAGATCTCGCCGTCAATCTCAGGTGCCCATAGAAGTTCTCTTGCACTTAAGAGATACTCATGTTCATCACTTTCACCATCGATAACAATCTCTTTTGTCTTTCCTACCTCATTTTGAAGGGATCTCTTTGTAGCCTCAGAGACGATGTCACCGAGTATCTGAGCACGTTGGGCTTTTACTTCATCTGAAATTTTATCTTCCATATCGTAAGCAGAAGTTGTCTCTTCATCAGAGTAAGCAAAAACATTGATACGGTCAAATCCAAAGTTTGCAGCAAATTCACACATCTCATCAAACATCTCCTGCGTTTCATGCGGATGCCCAACAATGAAACTTGTACGGACAAAAGAGTTAGGAAGTGAGCGCATATAGTTTAAAAGCTCCAATGTCTTCTCTTTGCCAAAACCACGTTTCATAATACGTAACATATCATCATTTATATGTTGGATAGGCATATCGAAGTAGTTGTGAAAGATC
Source organism: uncultured Sulfurimonas sp. (assembly GCA_964499805.1). Taxonomy (GTDB): domain Bacteria; phylum Campylobacterota; class Campylobacteria; order Campylobacterales; family Sulfurimonadaceae; genus Sulfurimonas. Next base: position 12,982 of record CAZCMR010000006.1, on the reverse strand, counting down.
TTGCTTTTTGCGATGTTTTGCAACAGGCTTATACTCGTCGTGGAAGGGTAAAGGTAGAGAATTCTCGCTGATTTTACACCGTCGATAAGCTCAATTCTCTGCATTAAAAGACTCAGTCCGTCTTTTACATTTTGATCACGCAGGTAAGATGAAGAGTCTTGCGAAACAAATGAAAAATCCCAGTATCCTTTGGCAACAAGTGCTTCAACCTCTTTTGCAATAGAGTCCAAATCACGGGAGTGGAGTTTGCCTTTAAATGAGGGAATGGCACAAAAGCTACAGGTTTGGTTACACCCTTCGCTGAGTTTGATGTAGGCGTGGTATGTTGAGCCAGTGACCACACGCTCTGCTCCGTCTATAAGAAAAACTTCATCTGAAAAACGGCTCTTTTTCTCGACTAAAAGCTCATCAATACGGTCATAATCACCCACACCTGTAAAGATATCCACTTCGGGAATCTGCTCCATCAACTCATCCTGGTAACGCTCGCTCAAACATCCTGCCATAACAAGCAAAGAGTCCTCTTTTCTGGCTTCGTGAAGAGAGAGAACAGTATTGAGAGACTCCTCTTTTGCCGCATCGATAAATCCACAGGTATTGACAATAATAACATCTGCATCTTCATTGTTGTCTGTAAGCTCAAAGTTTTTCAGTTTGCCCATCATTACTTCAGTATCTACAAGGTTTTTCGTACATCCAAGAGATACTATGTGGAGTTTATTGCCCATATTCTTTATTCCCTAATTTTTTTGTAATTATAGCGTATAATACTCTTATGAAAATATATGATGTAATTATTTTGGGTGCAGGTGCATCAGGACTTATGTGCGCGGCAAATCTAAAGAAAAAAACAAGCACTTTGATTATTGATACAAATGAAAAAGTAGCTAAAAAGTTAAAGATCTCAGGTGGCGGGAAGTGTAATATCACTAATATCAGTGTGAAGTTAGAGAATTTTGATGGAGAGAGTGAGCTTATTGAAAAAGTATTTAAACGCTTTTCACGAGATAATCTGCTTGATTGGCTTGAGAGAAACAGAGTAGAGTTAGAACTGAGAAAAGGGCGTTACTACTTTTGTAAAAAGAGCGCCGATGACATTATAGAGTTACTCAAACGCAGCGCTAAACATAGTGAAATGGTTTTAAATACAAAGATAGAATCTGTTGAAAAAAAAGATGATATATTTACAGTAATGACTGCAAAAACACTCTATAGAGCTAAAAAAGTTGTAGTGGCAACAGGAGGGGAGAGTTTTAAAAATATTGGAGCGAGTGCCATAGGACTTGATATTGCGAAAAGCCTTGCAATAAAAGTAAAAAAATTTACACCCGCTCTTGTCGGACTTACCTTACAAAAGGAGCAGTTCTGGATGAAAGAGCTCAGCGGGCTGAGTTGTTATGTAAAGATAAAAGTTGCAGAGAGAACTTTAGAAGAGGAGATGCTTTTTGCTCATAAGGGCATAAGTGGACCTGCTGTACTCTCAGCATCACTCTATTGGCAGAAGGGAGATATCAGCATTGATTTTTTACCAAATAAAAATATTTTAGAGTTGATAAATGGTAGTAAAAAGCTTGTCAGTTCTGTATTGCCGCTTCCAAAACGTCTCTCAAAAGCACTGCTAAACGCAGTGGGTGTAAAAGATAAAGAGTGTTCTAAACTTACAAAAGAAGATAAACAACAGCTTGAAAAGCTCCATAATTACTCCTTCGCACCAGCGGGAAATTTTGGTTTTACAAAAGCTGAGGTAAGCAAAGGCGGGGTTTTGGCCGAGGAGTTGGATTTGTATACTTTAGAGGCAAAAAGAGTAAAAAATCTCTACTTTATTGGAGAAGTAGTGGATGTAACAGGAGAGCTTGGAGGCTATAACTTTCAGTGGGCCTTTTCAAGCGCTTATTATTGTGCAAAAAGTATAAACTAAACTAATAGTTAGTTTAGCCGATTTAGCGCTAGTAGTTTTAATTTAGAATTTATAAACATTCAAGTACAATAGGAATATTTCTTGTTAATAATTGTAAAAAGAGGGGAATTATATGAGTATTTTTAGATTATTTGGGATTGGCTTAATAGCGATACTGTCAATAAGTGGATGCGGAAGCAATAACAGTGATAGCCCATCTACAGAAACCAACAGTAGTGTAGTTCCACCTCCAGAGGGCAATATCACTAATCCTGCCGTAACAGTTATCTTGCCAACATCAAGTACTGTTCTTACTACAAATGGGCAGGTAGTTACAATAGATGTAAGGGTATTTGACAGTGCAAATAATCCATACTCTCAAGGGAATGTAAAGCTCATTAACTCCTCAGATGTTTTAAGCGGAAGGGATGTCGGTACGTTTGACAAGTACACATCAACTTTGACAAACGGTGTTGCCACATTTACATATACGGCACCGGCTGAACTCAGTACAGATACCTCAAATATATATTTTGGTTTTTATCATGACTCAGACTCCTCAAAGACCAAAACTTACACTATGTCTATAGTGCCGGAAACAAATCAGACAGTTATATCGAGCTATGAATTGATAGAGAGTAATAGCAATGATGTAAGGATGCCGCTAGAGAGTATAAAATCTATCTCCTACAGTGTATATGATTCAAATGGTGATAAATTAGAAGATACTGATATGAAATCTATTGTGGTGACAAGTCTTAACCCGAGTTTGGGGAAACTCTCAGACAGTTTTGGAAACAATGATAATGAAAAGCTGACACAACTGGAGAAAAACTCTATGACAGTAAATCTTCACTCAAATACGATTTCAGGACTTATTCCTCTAAAAGTTGATGCTGTTTTTATTGATGCAAATGGAGATGAACAAAATTTGAGTAAAGTCTACAGTGTAGTCGTTCTCTCAGGACCGCCTACTGCGTTTAGCCTCTCTTATGCAGGAACATCACAAAATGAAAATAAAGCAAAATTTATAGAGCACTGGGTACTCACTGCAACGGATAAATACAGTAACTTGATAAATACAAATCCGACAATCTCAACAGGTATGATAGCGGGCTATGCACAAAGCAGTGTCGCAACACCGACAAATGATGGAAATTATCTTTTTTCTTCTTCCTCAAATGGAGGTAGCATAGCCAATGCTGCACCTGATGAGTTCCATGCACCGGTTAATATTTTTGATAATGTAGATTTTGATCATGACTACTTGGTCACATTTGGAAATGGATATACATATGATGCTTCGGGTAAATGGGATATCATCCATAATAGTGCAAGTGTAGTTAACCTGGCTGAAGAGTACTATGGAAATGATGTATCGGGTCTTGGTTTCGCTGTTGGACATAACTATAGACAAGATACTTGTAGAGACAGTCAAGAGTGGCTTGGTAATGTTTATCCTCAAGGGAGTAACTATATCTTAGACTCTAATGGAAGTACAGTACTTGAAGTAGAGTATGATTACTATATGGTCGGTAAAGCTGTAATGCTGTGGGTAAATCTCACAGGTTCTGCAAATAATACAATTACACGGGTAGGTGAAGCACGTAAAGTTACTTTGCGAGGAGCCGGTTTAGTAGGTGATACCTATAGCTTTTCTAAAGGTTTTCAGGGGCTTATTCGCTTAGAGGTACATATTAACGATACCGTAGAATATTATAGAAATGCGAATTTTGGATACCGTGTAGAAGTAACAGCTGATGATACAAACTGGACGATATCCGGTAGCTCGATGAGTGATGGTAATATTACAGACTGTACACTCAACAGTGGTGTAGGATATGTTGATGTCCTGATTACAGACCCTGCAGGTAGCGCAGGTACAGCTAGTTTGACAAATGTATTAGTTGCAGATGAATTTTAGAGGTGAAAATAATGATAAAAAGTAAATTAAGTAAAGCGGTTGTTTTAGCAACGATATTAAGTAGTTCTGTAATGGCTGATACGGTGATTTATCCTGATTATTCTCTTATAGGAATTGAGGGTGGATATACAACAATAAATAGTGATGTAGATGATTTTACAAACCATACAAGTGACAATAGCAGTAAATCTGTGCAAAACATAGGTGTAAAGATTGGTGCGGAATCATATAATTATAGAATTTTTTTAACAGCGAACTACTATACAAATCCGGATGACAGTTATGATTATATGGGTACCTATGGGGGAGAGTTGGATTATCTTCTGAATGTTTCAAATAAAATGAATTTATACATTGGTGTCAATGCCGGTATCGCAAATATGAAATTTAAAGCACCCAATGAGACAAGCAAGCGTCTTATCTCTGACCCATATTTTGGCGGGGATGCGGGATTGAACTTCCATGCAACAAAATTAATTGATATTGAGCTTGGAGCAAGATTAATGATGCTTGATGCAAAAAATACAAAAAATAATTTAACATATACATTTAATAACTTTGTTACAGGGTATGCAAGTATTATTTTTAAATATGAAATGCACTAACTCTTTTTAGCTATTTTTTTGAAGTTATAAAAAGGTGTAAATATCCAAAATAGTGTAAAAGGCGAATATTTTTTTCTATGTCTATATCGCTTTTTACATCTTTTAAAAAACTTCGCAACTCTTCATCGTCCAAGTCACCAAGATATTCATAATTACTATGCTGTTCACAGTTTAATTTAATAAGTCTGTATGCGGTTGTCTGTGTTCGTGATATCCATATTTTCATAATCAGATTATATAACAATAAATGGAGTAGAACTTGAAAACAGTTAAAAATATTCTTTTGTGTCTTTGTATCGCACAAACTCTTTTTGCCTCTATAACTGCATTTGATATTTATCCGACGGATTATAATAGTAACTGTAATCAAAAGATTAAGATACTAGATGTTAAAAAAGTGGATTTCAAGAGAGTAAAAGTGAGTGAGTTGTCTGGTCTGGCATACAAAAAAGCTTATCTGTATGCTGTAAGTGATCAAGGATATCTCATACTCTTTAAATTGAAGATTCAAAATGAGAAGATGACTAAATTAACACTTGTTCATAAATATAATTTACGTAAAAAAAGTTCTGCTTTGCACAGTAATGATTCGGAAGGTCTCGCGTTCAAGGGTAAGAATCTGCTTATCTCTTTTGAGGGAAAAGAGAGGGTAGATCTCTACTCCATCAATGGTGTGAAAATATCCAAGATGAAGATCAATAAACTCTTAAGAGATCAAAAAGCGTATGAGAGTAAAAATAAAGGCTTAGAGGGTGTGGCTTATAATAAAAAATATGGCATTGTAACAGCGCCGGAGAGACCTTTAAAAAATGTCGATGCAAAACTTCATCGACTCTACTCTCGCTCAAATATATATAAATTTAAAGCCAAAGGGAGCATTACAGGTTTAGAATTTATTGATAAAGACAATATTTTAGTGCTCTTACGTCAGTTTGATTATTTCCCGCTTAAAAGAGTGACCTCTCTTGTAAAAGTTAATCTCTCAAAATGTACAAAAGAGCATATCTGCAAGCCTGAACTCCTTGCTGCGTTTAGCTCGGATAAGGGGTGGAGTATTGATAATTTTGAGGGTGTTACAAAAGTAGGTAAAAACAGATATCTGATGGTGAGTGATGACAATGACAATATTTTTCAAAAAACACTTTTAGTGCTTTTTGAAATTAAAGATTAATTTCGCTTTTTATCACTTTTGCAAGTTCACTGCATTGTGAAATTTGTTGACTGTATGAGAGTTTGTCATTAAGAAGAATATTGATAAAAGCACTTCCGACGATAACACCATCTGCACCTTTGGCTTTTGCTTTAGCTGTTTTTTCATTAACGCCAAATCCAACATATACCGGTGTTTGTGTATACTTTTTGATCGAAGCCAGGAAAGGTTGTAGATCTTCTGCTGTACCTGCGCCTGTGATACCTGTGTATGCGACCATATAGATAAACTTCTGTGCATCGCTCACGAGCTCTTTGATACGTTCTTGGCTGTCTGTGGGTGCAACAAAAGAGATATTTGCAAGTTGGTTGGCAGTGAAAAGATCTTTGTAGAGCAGTGCCTCTTCATGCGGAACATCAGGAATAATAAGCCCGTTTACGCCCAGCTCTTTTGCCAGTGGTAAGAGTTTATTCATATCTTGCTGGTAAAAGCTGTTAAAGTAGCCCATCCACAGTGTATCTACTTTTGGAGCTATCTCTTTTGAAATTTCGAGTAAATCTTTAAATTTAAAACCAAGTTCAAGTGCTTTTTGGTTGGCTTTTTCGATCGCCGGACCATCTGCTACTGGGTCAGAAAAAGGAACACCGAGTTCAAGTGTATCGACACCATTCTCTGCGAGTGCAAGTGCAAGGTCAACACTAAAAGATTTTTCCGGATATCCGGATGTTATATATGCTACGAGTTTTTTCATTATTTGTCCAAGTCGGGAGTTTTAAGTAGAGAGAATTTTATCTTGCTGAGCTCATTGTCAAGTTTAAGGTCATCTTGCCATGCTGCAAACATATCACTTATCTGTAACAGCCAGTCGACCGTCTCCTGATTGACTGATGATGCATCATTTCTTAGCTCTTCAAGCTCATCTTCCACAAAGGAAGCAAGTTTGTTCATGGGTAAAATCTGTAAGTATCCTGAGGCGGATTTGATATTGTGAAAGACACGAAAAAGTTCATTTACACTTCTTTTGTACATGTTTGGTTTGGTAAGGTCTATTATCATAACCTCCATGCTTTCAACCATCATAGAGTAGTGGTCTAGAAACTCATCAACGATTTCATAATCAAAGTTTGCATCTAAATCACTTCTTATACCCATTAAATAATTCTCCTATATGATTCAAATTATAGCAATTTTTGGTTAAAATGCTTCTATTAATAATAAAAGAGTTTTTAAATGAGTAAAAAATTAACGATATCGTCTATAAAAAAGGCCAAAGGGCTTAAACCTTTAGTGATGATTACTGCCTACGATGCACTTTTTGCAAAGCTGGTGAGTGAGAGTGCTGACATGATTTTGGTAGGCGACAGTCTCAACATGAGCTTTGCGGGTAAAAGTGATACCATCTCTGCAACGCTTGAGCAGATGATTTATCATACAAACGCAGTATGTATGGGTGCAAAAGAGAGCTTTGTTATTTGTGATATGCCATTTGGAACTTATATCAACAAAGAGACGGCACTTAGTAATGCTATAACGGTCTTCCAACAAACACCGGCTGACTGTGTAAAGATAGAGGGCGGTAAAGATAAAGCGGATGTAATTGCACATTTGACAAACAACGGTATCGCTGTTTGTGGGCATATTGGGCTTCTGCCTCAGTCTGTTCGCAGTGAAGGCGGTTACAAGGTCAAGGGTAAAAGCGAAGCTGAGAAAGAGGCAATTTTGGCAGATGCAAAAGCAGTGGAAGCTGCAGGTGCTTTTTGTCTGGTAATCGAAGGAACAAAAGCTGATGTCGCAAAAGCAGTAACAGAAGCCGTGTGTATCCCTGTTATCGGTATCGGTGCAGGTGCTGATGTTGATGGGCAGGTCTTGGTCTTTTCAGATATGCTGGGACTTTTTGAAGAGTTTACTCCTAAATTTGTAAAAAAATATCTTGATGGAGCGACTCTGGTAAAAAATGCAGTGAAAAACTATGCTGATGACGTAGTCGCAAAAGAATTTCCAAAAGAGGAACATACATATTAATGGAGAGAGTTGTTGATATTGAGACCTTTAGCATTGAAGATGAGAGCAGTGAAGTTACACTGCGTCCTGATGCCTGGAGTGAGTACATCGGTCAAGAGCAGATCAAAAAAAATCTCGGTGTTTTTATAGAGGCTTCAAAAAAGCGTGATGAAGCACTTGACCATGTTCTCTTTTACGGTCCTCCCGGACTTGGAAAAACGACACTTGCGCTTATCATTGCAAATGAGATGAACGCAAATATCAAAGTAACAGCAGCCCCGATGATAGAAAAGAGTGGGGATTTGGCAGCGATTTTAACAAACTTGGAAGAGGGTGATATTCTTTTCATCGATGAGATTCATAGACTCTCACCCGCAGTTGAAGAGATACTCTACTCCTCTATGGAAGATTATCGCATCGACATTATCATAGGAAGCGGACCTGCAGCACAGACGGTCAAGATTGACTTGCCGCGTTTTACGCTTATTGGGGCGACAACTCGGGCAGGAATGCTTTCAAACCCGCTTAGGGACAGGTTCGGTATGAGTTTTCGTATGAACTTTTATACAAATGAGGAGCTGGCACGCATTATTACACAAGCGTCACAAAAACTTGAAAAAGAGATCATCTATGAGGCTGCGTTTGAGATAGCCAAACGCAGCAGGGGTACTCCTCGTATTGCACTGCGTTTACTGCGTCGTGTGAGAGATTTTGCCGATGTGGCAGATGAGGCAGGAATAGGGCATAACAGAACAAAGTATGCACTTGATGAACTGGGAATAAACTCTCACGGCTTTGATGAAATGGACTTGCGTCTCTTAAATCTTCTTGCATCGGCCAAGGGCAGAGCAATGGGGCTTAGCACTATCGCTGCGGCTCTTAGCGAAGATGAAGGAACAGTTGAAGATGTACTTGAACCATATTTGATAGCAAATGGTTATCTTGAGAGAACAGCCAAGGGTCGTAAAGCAACACCTGCGACCTATGATGTACTCAATATGAGTTGTGTAAACGCAGACGGGACACTTTTTTAAATGAGAACACAGTATTTTATAGCCATTTTATTCGCAACGGCACTCTATTGGATGTATCTTCTGTATGCACCTTTTTTGATGGTGATTACCATAGCTGCTCTTCTATCCATCTCAACATCAAATATGCAGGATTATTTTGAAAAGAAGCTCCATTCAAAACTGGCAGCAGCTTTACTCTCAAGTATTCTTTTAGCTATGCTCTTTTTTGCACCTCTGGGTTACTTTTTAACAAATTTGACAATTAAACTTAACCACCTCAATCCCGATACCCTAAAAAGTGTTGAGCTTTATATAAAAAATTTCATAGTAAATCCTCCTGAATATCTTCTCTTTATAAAGCCATATTTCGCAGATACTTTGCAAGATATCAATATCAATACTCTTACTGCAAATGCTTTAAATATTGCAGGCAAGATCGGGGCATTTAGTGCAGGATTTGTCAAAAATGCCTTTTTAGTTATTGTCTTTTACTTTTTTGCAAACTATAACGGTGCGAGTATGGTCGAGTTTTTAAAGCGTATTGTACAGATGTCAACAGAGGACAGCACGCTGCTTATTCGTGAGCTCTCTTCGGTGATGAGTGTGGTTTTTTACTCCATTATAGCTACTGCAATGTTTGAGGGTGCACTCTTTGGAATTGCTATTTCATTTATGGGTTACAACGGACTACTCTTTGGTATTATGTATGGTTTTGCCTCTTTAGTTCCTGTGGTGGGCGGGATTTTGATGTGGCTGCCATTTATGATCTATGAGTTTTCTGTCGGTCATAACAGCAGTGCGATTTTTATCGCCGTCTATTCTGTAGTTGTGATTTCAATAGTAGCCGATACTTTTATCAAACCTTTAATTATCCGAGAGATAAACAATAAGGTTCTCAAAAAAGGAGCGACCAATATGAATGAGTTGGTTATCTTCTTCGCGATTATCGCAGGTCTGACTACTTTTGGATTTTGGGGAATGATTTTAGGACCGGCAATTACCGCCTTTTTCCTGACAATTCTAAAACTCTTTGAAGCACGTTCTAAAGAGTGTGAGTTGCATGATAATTGTTAGGATTTACTCTTGTAAATCTCAGGATTATCACTCTTCCATCTTCTGTGGAGCCAAAACCAAAACTTTGGCTCTTTCGTGATGATAGATGTGAGCCAGTCAGCCTGTAGTTGTGTGGCTTTTTGGATGTCCTCCTCTTCATTGTCCGTTTTAGGAACTTTTATCTCATCAAAAAGTGTCAGAGTATAGTGCTCTTCATCATCAGTACGGATTGTGACAGGAATGATGGCCGCGTTAAATTTCCTTGCAAGATATGCAGGTGTTGAGGTCTGTCTTATGGGCTTACCCATAAAATTGACCATTACGCCCTCTCTTTTATTGATATTTGTATCTATTAGTATTCCGCTTGCCTTGCCTTTTTTAATCAGCCGTATAAGCGGTTTGACTACATTGGACTTTTCAAGATTGCTGTTCCCAAAGCTTGCACGTGCATCCAAAAGCCATTTTTCATAGATACTGTTTTTCATCTTTTTATAAACTGCCGCAGTAGGCTCTACAAAAGCGCCCACAGCTGCACCTCCAAGCTCCCAGGAACAGTAGTGAGAAGTGACATAGATAACTGCTCGTCCCTCTTTGTGTACTCGCTCAACGGCCTGCATATTTTCTATTTTTACTTTTTTTGCAAGCTCCTCTTTGGAGATGTGTCTTAGCTCCATAAGATGCATAAAGTTAAAGAGAAGATTTTTAAAAGAGTATTTTGTAATTGCCCTAATCTCATCTTCACTCATGCTGTTGTCAAAAGCATAATTGAGGTTTTGTTTTACAATATTGCGATATTTTTTACTTGAAATATAACCGATAAAAGCTAAAAAAGAAAAAAAACTTTTTCTGGCACTTTGAGGTAGAGCCATAAGGATTTTTTCCAGTATGAGTAGTGATCTGTAGCCCATTATGTTAGTAGTTCCTTTGCATCTGTGAGAATGATTGTGTAGGGTATCTCTTTTATGGAAAAATCATTTTTGTCTATTTTCATGATGTCCACTTGTGAGGGGGACTCAATGGCAATATTTTTTGGTGTTTCATAAAGCATTCGCCTGTTCGTAGGTCCAAGAAGTGTGATGGAGGGGATATTTTGAGCCCATGCAATATGTGTCGGGCCTGTATCATTTCCAATTAGCAGGTCAACATGGGATATAAAAGAGATAAGCTCATCCAGATTCATAGCAGGAGCGAGCGTTGCATACCTGGAGTGTCGGCAGATCCACTCTGCATCCTTTTTCTCTTTTTCATTTCCCCAAATGATATAGCACTGCTCTTGGAGTGCTTCACAAATTTTTGCAACTTCCTCTTTAGGGTAAATTTTTGACTCCCATGAGGCTCCGATTACAAAAGCAATATTTTTCACATCACTTCGTAACTGGAATTTTGTGCTTACCGTGAAGATAGGCTTTTTCTCTAAAATCATCTTATCTGTAATGGAAAAACCGAGGGCATCGGCAACGACAAAGCAGTTGCGTTTAACAACATTTTCACTGTAGGGGATATGTGAAGTTGTTTTATAAAAAAGTGCCGCTAAAGATTCCCGTGTAGAGTCTTTGTCAAATCCATGAGTGTTTTTGCCGATTATCCTTGCAACTATTGCAGATTTTATAAGCCCCTGCATATCTATGATGATGTCATACTCATCTAAAGAGCGCAGTTTGGAGATGTTCTCTTGTAAAACTCTCCAGCTCTTCTCTTTTTTGAGCTTTTTAAGGTTAATGGTATGAACACTGCGTAGCTCTTTTAGCGAGATAAGTGCAGTGCCAAAGAGCTCTTCTGTTATCCAGTCAACCACTGCGTTTGGATAGGCTTGTTTGATAAATTGTAACACAATCGCACTGTTGATTATATCTCCAAGTGCTGAAAGTCTTACTATTGCAATCTTTTTAATATCTCTGTTCATTAATGACATTATAGTCAATCTTTGATATAATTCAAACAAAATAATAAAAGGGGTATAGAAATATGGTTGCATTAGATATTCAACGATTTGCCGAAGGGCGCACAAAAGCAAGAGCATATTTTTGCTATCTCTTTTCAAAAAATATTCCAAACAGGCTTCCATCGATTACACGAGAGATGATTATGCCACGTCTCTTGAAGATTAAAGCAGACCTTGAAAATTGTGAAGGGGTTTATCTCCTTGATGAAAAAGGTGTTCAGGTAAGTCCAACATATACAAAAAATGGACAGATTGATGATGATATCGGTCGCATACGGGCAGATAGAGCTTATTATTACAGAGCTGTTCGAGAAGAACGTTGTACTATTACCGATCCTTATCCTTCTCTTATTACCGGTGATCTTACAGTAACAGCTTCAGCTCCGATTTTTAATGAAAATGGAGAACTGAAATATGTTGCCTGCCTTGATGTTCCACTTGAAGAGGCAATTAAAATTGCACATCCTACGACTATGGATCATCTTTTTAGTGAATTTTTTAAAATAGCATACGGTGCTTTTGCTTTTGCATTGGTTGCAGTAGCAATGTTGCTCTTCTTTAAAGGAATACAGAGCTTTTTTGTATATGAAATAACACCTGACAAGTTTAAAATAAAAGATATGTTTGAAGCAACAATTCTTCTAACACTCTCCTTGGCCATTTTTGACCTTGCCAAAACATTGATAGAAGAGGAGATACTTGGGCGGCATAAAGAGCATAATATCTCCGGACCACACAAGACAATGGTGCGATTTTTGGGAAGTATTATCATCGCTCTTTCTATTGAGGCGCTTATGCTTGTATTTAAGTTTGCGATAATTGATCCAAATAAACTGATATATGCAATGTATATTGTTATTGGAGTGGCTGCATTGCTGATAAGCTTGGCAATATATATAAAATTTACAAAATTAAAGATAGATGAATAATGATAGCAATAATTGATTACAACATGGGAAATCTGGCGTCTGTGCAAAATGCATTTGCCAAACTTGGAAGTGATACGGTCGTAGAGAGTAATCCTGCAAAGTTCAAAGAGTATGACAAGCTTATACTGCCCGGGGTAGGTGCATTTGGTGATGCGATGGAGCATTTAAAAGAGCGTGATATGGTAGATGCTATCAGAGACTTTGCCACTTCAGGAAAGCCGATGCTCGGTATATGCCTTGGAATGCAGCTTTTGTTTGAGAGCAGTGAAGAGTTTGGTGACAATGAAGGTCTGGGGTTGATAAAGGGTAAAGTTGTCAAGTTTGATACGACAAAATTTGAAGAGCCATTAAAAGTACCGCATATGGGATGGAACAGAATGTTCACAAAAGAGCATCCTCTTTTTAAAGGGCTTGATGATGAACACTACCTCTACTTTGTACATACCTATCATGTTGTATGTGATGATG
>CAZCMR010000005.1:0-69042 GCA_964499805.1 uncultured Sulfurimonas sp. | reverse complement strand
CAGAAACATAGTCACCATACTCAGCAGTGTTAGAGATTGAGTATCTCATATCAGCGATACCGCCCTCAAACATTAGGTCTACGATAAGTTTAAGTTCATGAAGACACTCAAAGTATGCCATTTCAGGAGCATAACCAGCTTCAGTCAATGTTTCAAAACCAGCTTGAACCAAAGAAGTCACACCACCACAAAGAACTGCTTGCTCACCAAAAAGGTCAGTTTCAGTCTCATCTTTGAAAGTTGTTTCGATGATTGCAGTACGTCCGCCACCAATTGCAGAAGCGTAAGAGAGTGCTAACTCTTTTGTCTCTCCAGAAGGATTTTGACCAACAGCGATAAGGTCAGGAATACCACCACCACGAACAAATTCAGAACGTACAGTATGTCCTGGAGCTTTTGGAGCGATCATAGTAACATTGATGTCAGCTCTTGGAATGATTCTTCCGTAGTGAATGTTAAACCCATGACCAAAAGCGATAGTAGCGCCCTCTTTTAAATTCGGTTCAATCTCTTCTTTATAGATTTCAGCTTGATTTTCATCTGGAAGCAAAATCATTACAACATCAGCTTTAGCAGTAGCTTCGCCAACTGTTAATACTTCAAAGTTTTTTGCTTCAGCTTTTGCCCAGCTAGATCCACCCTTACGAAGACCTACAACAACCTCAACACCGCTGTCTCTTAAGTTTTCTGCGTGTGCGTGTCCTTGAGAACCAAAACCGATCATCGCAACTGTTTTGCTTTTGATTAGGTCTAAACTAGTGTCTTTGTCATAATAAACATTCAATGCCATATATATTTCCTTAGGCTTTAGAGAGTTTTACTCTAAAAAATTTGTCGCATTATACTAAAGTTTTGGTAAAATTTTTATTAGAGTAAGCTTATAAGTTTTGATAAATTTTGTTGCTTAATTTCATACTCTGTATAATATGGAAAAAATAAAGAGGATTTTATGAAAAAATTTAACCTATTTAACGAGATTATTACTGTTGATAAGAGAGATTTACTAAACGCAATCAACACAACAAAAGAGTTTGGTATCACCATACAAGGTAAAATTAAACAAGCACCTTTTGATGATAAAGAGATTTTAATCTATCAAGGTATGCATACCCCAACAGCGACAAATGCTCTTATGCCAAGTAAAGCAGAGACATTAGCTGAGATTTTAGGAAAGAACTATCAAGTGGTAGAAGATGATGACAGAGTCCTTATAAAAGCCTTTTCAAACTGGCAGGAGCTTATAAAAGTAAATACTCCACGCGCTTCATATGATGATACAACAGGAGATGGTGTAAGTGAGTTTTCAAACTCTTCACTTGAAGATATTGGCTGGAATGCTACTGAATTTAACATCACATACAGAGAGCTTGTAGAGGTTTTAGAGGAAAAAGTAGAGGGAACACTTCTGTGTATAGAGCAGGAGGAGCCTTACCAATTTAGCGGTTTGGGCTTTATCAAAGATGATAATGAAGCAAAAGAGGTACTCTTCTCTTACTGCCAAGATAAAATCAAAAAGATGATGCAGGAGGACCCACTCTACAAAGCTGACAAACTGAGTGATGATGAAGAAGAGGCGGCAGAGTTTTTTAAATGTCTCTAAACAGACATAAAATTTCCATAGAGCACAAGTATAGAGGCTCTATCGAATTTCCTGATACTACCCAAGCCAAAGATATCTTTTTTCGGGTCAAACAGGCTTACGCGAACCATGAGAAGATGGATGTTTCACTGCTTTTTTCAAAAGCAAAGCTTGCGAAACTTAAAAAGTATCAAAAAGGAGCTTCTCAAGATGAACTGCTTAATTTGGACTTCTACATAAAATTAGGAGAAATCCTTGGCTTCAATACGGCAGATGCACAAAAGCTTAAACGTTCTATTTTACTTATCAATGACACAGCCTACAGTAACTTTAACATTACAAAAAGATTAACACTTATCAATAAAAAGCACAAATCAAAGGCACAATCGAACTATCTTTTTTGGGATATTGAAAACTTTTCCAATATTGCTTCTATCTTCAATGATATCATCGAGCCTTATGAGATAGATGACAAAAACATTTTTCTTGCAGCAAATCCCGATTCACTCTATCTGAAAAAAGCAGAATGGGAAGCAAATCTGTACGATTATGGGAAAACACTTAACTCATTTAACTTTACAAAATGTGCGCATGGAAAAGATGTCGCTGACAACATTCTACTGCAAAGAGCCCAAGAGCTTCAACTTGCCCATGTAAATATCTTTTTACTTACTTTTGACAGGGATCTCAAAGAGAGATTTACTAAGAATACGGATTTAAGTAATAACCTTTTTATTCTGGGGAAATAACCTCAGGAAGAGGCTCACTCAGATAATATCCCTGAACATAGTCTACGCCCATCTCTTTTACCAGTTCAAAAATTTCAGCTGAGTGGACAAATTCGGCAACAGTTTTTTTCTTTAGTTTTTTCGCAAACTCGACAATGGTCTCAACAACAAGACGCGCATTTTCATCTTTGTCTATATTTTTGATAAGAGAACCGTCTATTTTCATAAAGTCCGATCTGTTCTTTGTCATATGCTCAAAGTTTGCAAAACCACTTCCAAAATCATCTATGGCGATTCTTGCACCCACCTCATATATAGCATCAATAAAGTCAAGCATGATAGTGTCATTCCCAAGCTCGTGTGTTTCAAGTATCTCTATTGTAAGCTGTTTTGCTATTTTATATTCAGCTATCTTTGCAAAAAGATACTTCCTTGTATTTTCATTGATAATGTCGGTAAAAGCAAGGTTAATACTAAAGTTCAATCCGTTTTTCGCAAAGTAAGAGAAGGTCTTCTCTATCATTATATGTGTAAGTTTTGGATAAAGCTTGATTTTTTGTGCGATATCTAAAAAGAAATAGGGACTCAGTACCTCTGCGTCATCTTTTATTAAACGAATCAAACACTCATATTTTACAATTTTCATTGTTGCAACATCATATATTGGCTGAAAATAGGGGACTATCTTATCATCTTCAATAGCATCTTTGACTAACTTCGCAATAGCAATATTTTTTGCATACTCTTGGGAGAGTTTCAGATCATCATCATATATCATTGAACTTTTACCTGCTTTTTTTGCAAGCTTAAGCGCCATATCACTGTTAATGAGTCCACTCCCTTTTTTGTTAATAAACGCAGCAGCTATGGTTACTGTAAGTCCGATCTCACTCTCTTGCACTGTAAATTTTTTATACTTGATAACCGTTAAAAAGTCTCGAATTACTGCTCGAATCTCCTCCTCTTTATGGGAAACATCAACAATGAGTGCATACTCATCAGAAGGAAGTTTAAAGAGTTCCATTTTATGAATGCTTGCATATTTTTCTAAAAGCTGTGCAAGCTGCACAAGGATACTATCACCAACTGCATGCCCGTAAAAATCATTAATAATCGTAAAATCATCTACGTTTATAAGAATAATGGTCTTACCAATGGACTCCTTCAGTCTATTTATCAGACTCAATCTGTTTGGCAGACCTGTTAATTTATCTGTATATGCCTGCTTATGTATCACTGAAGCATTCTCTTTTATGCGCTCTTCTAGATTAGAGTTCAACTCTTCAAGCTCATTTGAGACGATGTTCGCAAGGTGTGCAAGAATTTGTTCATTTGTTATTTTAAATTTTTTACTACTATTCTCTATTGCGAAAACTTCTTTAGAAGTGTTAGAACTCTCACTAAGCAGCAGCATTGTCATTGTTTCATTAAGCAACTTATTCGCATTATTAGAATGAAAGAACTCACCATAAGTAAAAAAACCCGCTGTCGAGGCAATCGTACTTAAATAATTCAACTCTTCTGATATCTGTTTTTGCATAAATCGACGGCGTGCCATACAAGAGTAGATAAAAATACTTTGTGTTTCATATTTCGCCTTAGAAACAATTTTATGTATTTCATAATTTCCACTTCGTAAAATTTCGTTGATATTTCCAACACCAAAACGTACCTGTGTTCCCTCTGCAATATTACCGGCAAAAGTCAACGACCCATCATCATGAGCAAGCAGAGGTGCACGACCGACCAGCACTCCATCTTCTTCAAAAACCAATGGAAACTCTATACCTATTTTGGGAAGAGCATTTGCGAGTTCTCGTCCCATATACTTGGCATATACTTCAATGAGCGGCATATTATCAAGTTCATATACTCTATTTTTAACAGCTTTAGTCACCTTCATCATTTTACCTATTGGCTTCCAGTCAAAAATATAACCGCTGTTGACACTGAGATCTTTTCCTTCAAGTGCAACCGCTACTACACCCTTGGAAACAACACCATCCTTTGTAAAGACATAAGTTCTTTCAAGCTTCCCGTTATCTCCGGCAAGACCACCTGCGACTATTACATTTGGGTTAATATCTGCTATCCCCTGTAAATAATCTTCCCCATTCGTATAGAGTCCATCAGCAAAACTTATAAGTAATTTTGTATGTTTATTGCAGAGTTTTTCTGCTATTGTTTGCCCACTCACATAGGAGCTTTTGTGCACAGAGTCATACGCTACGCTAGCAAGAGTCAATGTAGTAGCTTCAAAATAGGAGAAAGAGATAAGATTTTTTCTCTCTACATAGACCTCATCTGATTCTATTATGCCATCAGATGTTGCTCCTATTAATTTAGAGAGAGGGAATTTGTCTCGCAGTAAAGAGATAAGGGACTCTATATACTCTGCTTCTGGATTTTCTACAAACAGTTGCACAAGCAACCTGTCATCATCGACAAGCTCCTCTTGCTCAATCTGCGTAGATAACTCCAATAAAGTATTAAAAAGTATATTTACAGTTTTCATAAGAAGATAATACTCAAATTAAACTTAGATAACTATTGAAATAATAAAATTAAGTTAAGCTTATTTTCTTCGATGCAAGAAGCGTTGTAAAATAACCATGGCGGAAATAGAGTCAATTCGTCCGTCACGAATATATTTTATCTCACCTTTCATCATATTTTCAGCTTCAAGAGAGCTTCCTGCTTCATCCTGATAGAAAATTTCACCCTCAAAATCAACAAGATTCATAAAATGTGCAATACGGCGGCGCATCTCATCTTCAGAGCTGCCACCAAGCGGTATGCCCACAACAACAGCATCTACTTCCCACTCTTTAAGTAATTTTTTCACTTCACTTGAGGCCTGATTACGGTTTTTTCGTATCACTGCGTTTAGAGGAGTTACGATATCTTTGTGTGCAGAGTAGGCAATACCTATACGCTTGAGTCCCAGATCAATTGCGATGTACTTCATCTTTTACTTTCCTAAACAAAAAGAGCCGAACATCTTATCAAGCATCTCATCATTTTCAAAAGGTCTGGTGATACTTGCCATCTCTTTTACAGCTTCATTAAGATGGAAAGAGAATATCTCCAACTCTTGAAACTCCAGCGGTTCATACGCCTCTTGGATGTTTCTTATGGTCTTTTCTACAGCAGAGATTTGACGCTCTGAGATAAGCATTATCTCATCACTGCTGTTACTTCTGTCCATGATACTCTCAAGTTTTCTTACAAGTGCACTCACATCATCTTTGGAGTTGAGTTGTAGATCAAATTCTAAATCATTGGAGTCAAATTTCTGCTCCAGATCAATCTTATTCTTGATAACTATAAGCTCTTTATCAGCAGCATTGCTCTTTAAGAGTTCCATGATCTTTCTGTCTTCATCATCAACTTCTCTTGATGCATCAAAGAGCGCAATGACTATATCACTCTCTTTAATAGCTTCCAAACTTCTCTCAATACCAATCTTCTCTATCTCATCGCCCGCTTCACGGATACCTGCTGTATCTACTATCTTAATAAGATGTGTTCCGATTTTCACCTGCTCTTCAATAGTATCACGTGTAGTTCCGGCGATGTCACTGACGATTGCTCGATTATAGTTCAGCAATGCGTTTAAGAGAGAACTTTTACCTACATTTGGTTTGCCGACTATTGCAACACGAAACCCCTGCATAAGTCCTTGACGGGACTTTGACGCGATAAGGGTTTTTTCAAGCAGCTTATGAAGTTGATCAAGTTTTGCCTCTATCTGCTCAACCAGATCTTGAGGTAAGTCCTCTTCTGCATAATCAATAGTCACTTCAGAGTAGGCCAAGATATGGATAATCTCATCACGAACCTCTTCTATGAACTCTTTGAGTGAGCCTTTCATCTGCGTTGCAAGTATTTTGGCTGCATCTTCACTTTTAGCTTCAATAAGCTGTGCGATTGCCTCTGCTTCACTGAGATCTATACGACCATTAAAAAAAGCACGCTTTGAAAACTCACCTGCATTTGCAAGCCTTGCCCCTGCATCAAGTGTTGCTTTAAGTATGCTTTGTGCAACTATAAAACCACCGTGACACTGTATCTCTACAACATCTTCAGCTGTAAAAGAATAGGGACCTTTAAAGTAGATAACAATCGCCTCGTCAATGAGAGAACCTTCTTTGTTATAAACATTTGTGAGTGTTGCATTTCTTGGGGTAAAATCGTGTCGTTTTGTAAGGAGTTTAGCGATAGAGAGAGCTTTGTCACCGCTAAGTCGAATAATTGCAATAGAGCCAATGCCATTTGCGGTTGCAATGGCAGAGATTGTATCATTCATGACTAGTCGTTATGATAATCGTTCACGATTATGTATTTGAGTCCATCTTTTGTAGAGCGGATAACTACATACTTTTGAGGGTATCTTGCACGCAGTTCTTTCAGAGCTATCTGTACAAGTACACCATCAAGTATTTTTGTCTGTGCTCGTCCGTCTCTGTCGATACTCTCATATACACCCTCAAGATATCTGGCTACTGACTCTTCTTGATTTTTCAAAAACTCAGCTATCTCTAAACGCAGCTGTAGGTCATATTTAGAGTTTATCCAGTTAAATATCATGTAAGAGAGTGCTTTATAACGATACCCCTCTTTTCCTATCAATAGTGCTGCATCTACACCTTTAAACTCAACAAGAATAGTCTCTTTATCATAAGCACTTACCTGAATTTTGTCTATCTCAAAACAGATAAGAGAGAAGAGCTCATTTATCTCTTTTTCTATCTCTATAGCAAGGTTTTCAATATCTACACTGCTAGATAAATTCTCCTGAAAATCCTCATCATACTCATCATCATAATCCGCAGTATAATCCAGACCATTTGCGAGATCTTCATCTTGTTCGTCTTGATCACTGACAAAAGATGTAGGCATAATGGTATCATTTAAAATCTTGTGAGGAAGTTCACTCTCCTCTTTTTCTATCAAAACAACCTTCTTCTCAGGTTCTATCTCTTCTTTTACACTTTTTTTGCTCTCTGGCACTTCTACTGCGTTCGAAAAAGAGGTCTCTTCTTTTAGAGGGGTCTCTTTTTTCACAGTTGCCACAATAATGGCATTCTTTTTAAAAAAACCTAAAAAACCACTACTTGGAACCTGCACAACTTCTATAGCGAGTTCTGTCACAGAACATTTTAAAGAAGTTGCAGCATCATTGAATGCATCTTCTAACGTTACTGCTTCTATCTTAATCATCTTTTACTTCTCGCTCTTTTTTTCAATTGCCGCTTTTAAATCTTTTGCATTACGAAACTGCTGATTTACCATATATTGTTGTGCAATTGAGAAAAGGTTGTTTACAAACCAGTAAAGTACCAATCCAGAAGGGAAAGTTACAAAGAAAAATGTAAATATTACAGGAAGGTACTTAAATACTTTCTCCTGCATTGGATCTGTAAAGTTGTTTGGCGTCATACGTTGCTGTAAGAACATTGAAGCACCCATCAAAATCGGAAGTACATAGTATGGGTCCATACGAGAGAGATCATCTATCCATAAAATCCACGGTGCACCCTGCAGTTCCACTGCGTTTAGAAGGGTACGGTAAAGTGCAAAAAACACCGGAATTTGTAAAAGCATTGGAAGACATCCACCAAGAGGATTTGCTCCGTGTTTTTTATACATTTCCATAGTTGCTGCGTTTAGACGCTGTGGATCTTTTTTGTATTTTTCTTTAAGTTCTTTTAGTTTCGGTGCAAGCTCTTTCATCTTCTGCATAGAGACCATGCCTTTGTATGTCAAAGGGTAAAGTACAAGTCTGATAATTGCTGTCAGTGCGATAATAGCCCAACCCCAGTTGCCAAAGATGCCATGTAACCATGAAAGAAGTGCGAAGATAGGTTTTGCCGCAAATGTAAACCATCCGTACTCTATTGCATTTGTTAAAAGAGGGTCAATAGCATTTAAAACTTTATGCTCTTTTGGTCCTATGTATCCATGCAGATTCTCATTTTTACTTGCTTCAAAATAGACAACAGGATTGTCATCACGCCCACGTTCCACAATAACACTTGTATCCTTTTTAAATCCATACAACATGATTGCCGTATATTGATCAAATGAAGAGATAAGTTTTACATCCTGAAAAATCTCTCTCCCCTCTGCATCTCCATCCTCAATAATATGTACAACATCATCTCCCGTATAGACCATAGCACCGGCAACCGCCATCAGCTTTTTAGAAACCTGTGGTCTGTCCCCGAGATAAACAAAGTATCGTACATCTTTTGAAGTAGTTATCTTTACATCATAATGTCCATCACTATAAAATGTAAGTGTTTTTGTTACACTTAAAGCAGAGAGATTTTGTGTAAGCGTTACAGTAACAGGAGTATCTTCAAGTTCTATTTTGCTGACACTCGCCACATATGGTATTTTTGTCGCTTCATCATTTATCGCATCATCGGCAAATCTGATGTAGAGTGGTTTTGTTCCAAATGATGGAATTACCTGTGCATGCAGGTCATCCGCATTTCTAAATTTCTCCTCGAGAAGCTCTTTTGATGAGATACGCCCCAGTGTATCTATTTTCAGTATAAATTTTTCATTTGCAACAGTAACAATATCACTTGAAGATGTTTGTTCCATCTTCTCTTGTTGAGAAACGGCATGACCCGAAGCCTCTTCTACTCTTTGTACAACATTATTATTCTCTTTTGTTGTTACGTTCTCTTGTTTTTGAGCCTTATCAGCTACCACTTGTTCTTTTGGTGGAAATATCGCAGTATACCCTACGAAAAAAATTATTGACAATAGTACGGCTACTATTAACCTTTGATTCGGTGACATCTTGTCTAACACAAATTACCCTTTATATGAAAAATTTTTTATAATGTAATAACGGTTTTTTTTATTTGGAACCAACCAATATTTTATAGAATCAACATCAAGCCTTGCAGGTTTTAAAGAGAGCTTATCTAAGATAGGATACTCAATACCACCGTCAAAAAGTTGATTGCAACGTAGTATTCTAGTAAAAGAGTGGTAAAATGCACTTGAAATTGAGTTGTTTTCAAAATTTATACGTGCATATTCACTGCAAGTTGGGTAATAACGACACGAACCGTAACCAATAAGAGTAAAAAACTTCTGGTATAACCATAAAAGTTTAAGTAAAAGTTTTCGCACGTGTGAGTACCTTTTGAAAATCATTTTTCAACTCTTCATAAGAGTTTTCAAATAATCCTGCTTTTGCAACAAATATATATGTACCATCTTTGAGGGAATCGGAGTATTCACGAAATATCGCACGCATACGACGTTTTGCACGATTACGTTTTACTGCGTTACCAAGTTTCTTGGTGGCGGTAAAACCTACTTTGTGAACTCCATGTTGGGGAAGAAAAAAAAGTACAACACTGCCAGAGTGCTGGTTTTTTCCTTTGTTGTAAATATACTGAAACTCTTTATGGAGTTTGAGTGTATTAAATCCGCCTATACTGACAATTTTTTACGACCTTTAGCACGACGACGGTTAATAACGTTACGACCATTTTTAGTAGCCATTCTAGCTCTAAAGCCGTGTGTTCTTTTTCTAGGTGTATTATGAGGTTGGTATGTTCTTTTCATATTGACATATCCTTATGTAATTTAAGAGCGCAATTTTACAAAAGTTTTACTTAAATGGCGGTTAATATATGAAAATATAATTATGTTATAATGACATAAATATAAACCTATCAAATTAAAGGCGAGATTTGAAGTACACTTGTGTTCTGTTTTTTTTCTTTCTCTTTCAAACTTTACATGCAAATGAGGACAAAAAACAAAATATTGCTAAACTTGCTAAAGAGCTCAACCTTTATGGTGGACAAAAAGCAACTATCCAGTGGGAACGTGTTTTCTCCTCCAAACGTCATCTTAAAAGATATAAACTAGACAACCTCCCAGTTTCTGAGCGAATAGAGCTCAAAAACTATCTTATCAAACATGCTGCAGACTCTGAGCAACCAATCATACCAGGATTATAAATGAAATTTTTACTGCTTCTTCTCTTACCATTTTATCTTATTGCCTCTCAAGAAGAGTTGCAAAACTTAGAACAGAAAGTTGAACTCCTGCAATATCGTCTTCAACTGTTAGAAAAACAAGATAATACAACAAATGAAGGTATTAATGAGGGTTTTGACATTTTAGAAAAAGTAGAGATGAAATCCATACTTGATAAAATCAACCTCTCTCCGGAACTTATGCTGCGTCTTGATAAATTCCAATATACAAATAATAAAATAGAGGGAGAAAATACAAAAATTGTCGGCGGTACTTTAGACGCAAAACAAAAACGTGATGAATTTACAAAGGTGTTTGAACTTGCTTCTTTAATCCGGTTTCGTTTAAATATGAATATGCAACTTGAAGATATAAAATTTTACGGACGCCTTGTAAACATGGGCTCTTCACAATCAAATCAACGTCTTTGCATACTCTCCCGTGATATCAAACCAGGAACACCGAGCAGTGCCTTTGATGTTGACCGTGCTTATATCGACTACAGTACAGACTCTCTTCTTGGAGAAAAATTCACCTTTACATTTGGAATTCTACCTACCACCAATGGCACACCGATGCAATATTCACAAAACAAAAAACGCAGCGCACTCTTTCCTGCACTTGTTTTTGATATGAATACATATGGCTTTATAGGCACACAAAAGTTTTCAAATGATTTTTATCTAAGATTTGTGTTGGCACAGGCATACTCTTTAAGAGCGAACTTCTATCCCTATCAATGTAATAGAGAAAATATTGACAATGCAAATATCATAGGTCTCTATGCAGATAAGGTGTTCCCACTCTGGCAAACAGAAGCCCTGCTCTCTTTTGGTGTCAATATTCTGAATGATCTTAAAGCACATCCATACTTAGGTCCAGATATTGACTCCTCTCATGCACAACAGCTTGGAACCATGATTACCTTTGGTGCAGGAATTGATATGCCACATATTGCACAAACAGGTATGACTCTCTTTATCCATACAGCTATCTCCAATCCTCATCCAAATGGAAAAAAAGAAGATTATAAAATTATTGATGAGAACAGCTCCACAACTATTAATGGAACACCTGGCTTTACAACCTCGGATTATGCAAGTGGGACCATGCTCAAAGAAAACGGATATGCTCTGTATCTTGGTACAAAATATGAGCTCAATCAGGCTCTCAACTTCGGTGCAGAGTATAACTACGGAAGTAAATACTGGTATGGGGCAACACAGGGAGCAGAAGATATTTATAACAAATTAGCGATAAGAGGAGATGCTATCGAACTTTACAGCGTATGGCAATTCCATAAATATCTCAATGCTAAACTCTCATTTTTAACTATAAAAGAGGAGTATACCGGCAGTGGATGGCATTTTGGCGAACCTGCAAAAAAAGATGCCAGGCAAAATATAGGAAGCCTCAGTTTTGAGGCAAAGTTTTAAGTTATGAAATTTTCGTTTGAGCACAAGCTTTATGCTTCTCTTATACTTGGTCTGATTTTACTTTTTTCTTCTCTTATCATCGGCTATACCAATATTCAAAGAAACAATAAACTACTCATGCAGCTTGACAGAAATCAGATAAAACTCAACCACTATACCAATCAACTCAACTTTGATATCAAAAATACGCAGGTAACACTACTACAAGAACTTCTGCTCCATCATCAAATTACAGATGAAACAGATACTTTTCAAAATATAGACAAATATATTAACAAACTTGAAAAATATGCTACAAATCAAGATACATTTAAAGAGTATCTTAAAGTTCTTCACAAAATAAAAAGGAGACTTATCTCCTACCGTCTTGTAAGAAAATCCTTAATCGAAGCTATAGATTCCAAAGATGCAATTGACATTCAAGATGCTATCATAGGTTTTAACAGTATCAGTCTTAAATTTGCCGAAGATACTCAAAGACTTACCGACCTTGCCAATGCTGAGCTGTATCAAAAACTAATCACCATACAGACAACCAACAAAGACAGTTCCAACCTGCTTCTTTTCTCTTTTTCCCTTGCAGTCTTACTTTTAGGCATTGCATTTTATAAGTTCCATATTTTACAGACCAACCTTCAAACGCAGCTCAGACGGGCTAAAAAAGCCGAAAGTGAACTCAAAGATTCTGAGATAAAACTTCTCTCATATAATCAGGATTTAGAAAGAGAAGTAAATGAAAAATCAAAAGAACTGCTCCAAAAAATATATACACATCCCATAACAGCTCTAGCAAATCGCAACAAACTTCTCGAAGATATTTCAGAGTATAACTTTAGCTATATGGCTATTTTAAATATTGATAAATTTCAATCTTTTAATGATGTATACGGTGAAGATGTTGGAAATGAAGCACTGAAGTTCTCTGCCAAATTTTTACAAAAATCCATTCAGAAGCTTCCTTTTATGCTCTATCATATAGGAGGAGATGAGTTTGCTATTGTCTCACTGCACAATATATCTATTGATGCCCAAAAATTTGTAACCCATATTGAACAGATATTGACAAGCTATGCAGATGAAATATTTTTTCATGCAGGGATTAAATCCCACTTCAAAATGAGTGCCGGCATCTCATGCACAAAAGATGAGAGAATGCTTGCTTATGCAGATATGGCACTAAAAGAGGCAAAACAAAAAAATATCATGTTTTCCGTATTTAATGAAGATAAAAATTTAGAAAAATTCCATAAAGATGATATGCAGTGCCGCATCAAGATAGACTATGCACTTGAGCATAGCTCCATTCTTTCCTATTTTCAGCCGATTGTTCCCATACAAGACAGCACAAAAAGCACCAAGTATGAATCACTGGTAAGACTTAGGGATGAAAAGGGCGAGATCATTACACCATTTAGATTTTTAGATGTCGCAAAACGTCATAAACTCTATCATAAGATTTCATACAGAGTTATCAACAATACACTAGAGACAATTAAGAAGTACAATATTGCCTGCAGTTTCAATATCTCCCTTGCCGATATGGACCATGAAGCAACTATGCGCTATCTTGAAAACTCCCTCGGCAGCTTTGCATATAATCATCTATTGACAATCGAACTTTTAGAGACCGAAGATTTTCAAAACTATGATTTGGTTTTAAATTTTTGTACAAAGATGAAACATTATGGCGTAAAAATAGCTCTTGATGACTTTGGAAGTGGATACTCAAACTTCTCCCATGCTCTAAAACTGCCAATCGACTTTATCAAAATAGATGCTTCTCTTATCTCTACAATAGATAAAGATGAACACTCACAGCTTATGGTGGAGACTATTGTCAATCTGGCAAAACGACTTAATGTAGAGACAATAGCAGAGTTCGTATCGTCTGAAAAAATTCTAGATATAGTTAAAAAGTTAGGGGTTGATTATGCCCAGGGATACTATCTGGGCAAACCTTTACAAATAGAAAAGTATATTAAAAGTTAAGGTTTTTTAAGAAACCTTAACTTCTACTTTACCGTTCTCAACAGTAAACTCTACTTTAGAACCCTCTTTTACAGTTCCATCGAGAATCAAGTCTGCCAAACGGTCTTCTACTATTTCATAAAGAGCACGTTTTAGTGGACGAGCTCCATAAACAGGGTCAAATCCAGCTTCTGCAATATAAGCTGTCGCTTCTGGGCTAAGTGAAAGTTCAATATCACGCTCTTTGACTTTGTTTTTAATATCATTAAAGAAGATCTCTACGATTCCTTTAATTTGATCTTGACCAAGAGCATTAAAGATAACAACATCATCAAGTCTGTTTAAAAACTCTGGTTTAAATGCCTGTTTTAACTCAGCCATAACCATATTGTCAAGCTCCTCACCTTGAGGATTGTTGATGATTTTATCACTTGCAATATTTGATGTTAAGATGATAATAGTGTTTGTAAAGTCCACTGTTACACCTTTGTTATCTGTTAAACGTCCGTCATCAAGCACTTGAAGTAAGATGTTAAATACATCCGGATGTGCTTTTTCTACCTCATCAAAAAGGATAACAGAGTATGGTTTACGTCTTACCGCTTCGGTGAGCTGTCCACCCTCTTCATATCCTACATAACCAGGAGCAGCACCTACTAGACGTGATACTGCATGTTTCTCCATGTACTCACTCATATCAATACGAATCATTGCATCTTCAGAGTCAAACAAAAACTTCGCTAGGGTTTTTGCAGTTTGCGTTTTACCAACACCGGTTGGTCCTAGGAACAAGAAACTACCAATTGGTCTGTTCTTATCGCTAAGCCCTGCTTTGTTACGTTTAATAGCACGTGAAACCGCATGTGTTGCTCTACCTTGACCGATAACAGTTTTATTCAATTCATCTTCAACATGTATAATTTTATCTTTTTCACTTTGAAGCATTTTATTTACAGGGATACCTGTCCATCTACTTACAATAGATGCAATAGACTCTTCATCTACTGAATTTTTGAGCAGTGTTCCGGCTTCTTGCATACGAGCCCATTTTTCATTGAGTTCTTTCTCTTCTTCAAGAAGTTTTGGAATTTCACCATACTCGATTTCAGCAGCACGGTTAAAGTCTGACTGTCCTTTTGCAAGTTCAGCTTCACGGCGTTTCGCTTCTACTTCACCTTTAATGGTCGATATTTTTTCAAATACCTCTTTTTCAGTTTTAAATTGAGACTCTAAAGTTCTTACTTTCTCTTCAACATCAGCAAGCTCTTTTTCTATCTCTTGGAGACGTTTCTCATTTGATGGAGTTTTCTCCATTTTAAGCGCCTCTTTTTCAACCATAAGCTCACTTAACTTACGTTTTGCAGCACTGAGTTCATTTGGCTCAGACTCTATCTGCATTTTCAGTTCAGCTGCCGCCTCATCAATAAGGTCAATCGCTTTATCCGGTAAAAATCTGTCTGCAATATATCTATCAGACAACTTCGCAGCCGCCACAAGTGCAGAGTCTGTAATATTTACATTATGGTGCGCTTCCAATCTCTCTTTAATTCCACGAAGAATTTGTAGAGACTGATTTACACTCGGTTCATCTACACTAATAGGTAAGAAACGACGTTGCAGTGCCGCATCTTTTTCAAAGTATTTTCTATACTCTTTCAGTGTTGTCGCACCGATAGTATGTAACTCTCCACGAGCCAGAGCAGGTTTTAAGATGTTTGCTGCATCCATCGAACCCTCGCTAGCTCCAGCACCAACAATAGTATGAATCTCATCGATAAAGAGGATGATGTTCCCATTCTCTTTTACCTCATCAATGACCGCTTTGAGTCTATCTTCAAACTCACCACGGTATTTTGCACCTGCAATGAGTGCAGACATATCAAGTGCTATCAGACGTTTATTTTGCAGGGATGTCGGAACATCACCACTTTGAATTCTTTGCGCAAGTCCCTCAACCAATGCAGTTTTACCAACTCCAGGCTCACCAAGGAGCATAGGATTGTTTTTTGTTTTACGGATCAGAATCTGCATTGTACGTGAGATCTCTTCATCACGTCCGATTACAGGAGGAAGTTTTCCCTCAGCTGCCTCTTTTGTAAGATCAATTCCATATTTTGAGAGAGATTCCAATGTCTCATCTGCACTTTGTGAATCAATTTTTGCCCCACCACGAGCAGCTTCAAGCTCTTTTTCCAGATCCATGACATTCAGATATTTTGGTAAAATCTCAGAAAACGGTGCTGTTTTAAGATTTGCCAAGATATAAGTATCAACAGCTAAGTAAGAGTCCCCGTTCTTCGCCATCAAACCCTCTGCATTTTGTAACGTTCTGACAAACTCTTGTGAAAGTTTGATACTCTCTTTTGTTACACTTGAAGATTTTGGAAGTTTTTCCGCCATACTCTTGATGTCAAGCTCCATCGCAACCTTATCGACACCCATTTTATTAAACATTTGATTCAGTACAGAATCAGAGTTTGTTAGAAGTGCCCACAAAAAGTGAATCGGAGTAACTTCCTGATTTTTATTATGTAGTGCCAAAGATACAGAGCTCTCTATCGCCTCTGTCATATTATGTGTTAGTTTTTCAAATATATTATTCATTTCTCAATCCTTATTAATTTTTTCTGGCAGTATTATATACTTTTTAGCCACACCTTTTTGCTACTTAAGTCACATTAATGATTATATTCCGAGAAACCTTTTATCTGAATATAATCACTCATTTTGTATAATTTCATAAAAAATTAGGACAATTAATGCCATCTGTACTAGAAGCTCTACAAAACCGCTCATCTAAAAGAGCATATCTGCCAAAAGCTGTTGAGAAAGAGATTCAAGAAAAAATACTCAAAGCTGCGGCCATGACTCCAAGCGGTGCAAATATGCAGCCATGGATAACATATGCAGTCTCAAACGCAGAGGTACTCAAAAATATCGGTGACGCTATCATTGAAAAAATGGATGCAGGCGTAGAACACGACCAGTTTATTCAGTACTATCCTGTCCACTGGGTAAATCCTTACAAAAAACGCCGTATTGTCACAGGAGCCGGTCTTTACAAACTTATGGGTGTCGACAGAAAGGACAATGAGACAAGAATCCAGATGTGGAAAGACAACTTCAGATGGTTTGGTGCACAAACTGTATTTTTTGTCTTTACAGAAAAAGAGAATATTCATGATGCACAAGGCGCACTTATTGATTGTGGAGCATATATGCAAAGTATTATGCTTGCTGCTCAAGAGTTTGGAGTAGAGAGCTGCCCTCAAGGTTCAACTACAGAGTTTGGAAAGGTCATCGCCAAAGTTTTAGATGTTCCTGATAATCTTGCCCTTTTATACAGTGTAGTGCTTGGGTACGAAGACAAAGATGCAAAGATAAACTCTTACCGTCCAAAAAGAGTACCCCTGAGTGAAAATGTCACTTTTATAGACTAGATCCACCCTTTTTGAGAGTATCGCTGCAGCATACTCTCATTTCCGCTTACGCCTCCACTGTGAATATATAAGACATTTTCATCAACATGTTCCAAAAGAGCCTGCCACATCGATGGTGAATAGAGAAGATCGAACTCTATACCGCTCTTAAGAAGTCTCTTATAGATATCTATGAACTCTCTATATGGTTTTGCAAAATGGTACTTCTTTTTTGGAGGAAGGATTATCAGATTCTCAGGCAGTGCAGATAAAGCACGCATCTGCTCTTTCAAATACTCTACATTTCCGACACACGGTGTTGTATAGATTCTATATTCAGGAAGAGCAAGCGCCAAGAAGAGTGCCGTTGTTCCTGTACCCGAAGGTGTGACAAATCCATTCACATTCTCCGGTATAGCTCCTGAGATTTTTTGTGCTCTGATCTCCTCTGCCAATACTGCAAGTCCCTCTTTTGCCTCTTCTACCGCGCCACCTTGATCTACCAAAAAAGTTCTTTTATCCATAGTTAAACGCAGTGAAGCTATATAGTCTCGGTAGAGAGCATCTTCAATCTCCACATGCTCCATTCCAAGGCTCAAAGAGTGTGCAAAATTCCCACATGATGCTAAACGCTGCGTTTGGCTTAATGTTTTTGTATAGTAAAGAAATTTCCACCCTTTTTTCTTACATAAAGAGGCAATGGCGAGCATGGCATTTGACTGGGTTCCGCCATAAGAGATAACAGTATCATAGTGAGTTGATGGTGTGTGTATAAGTGAGTAGAGTTTTCGGTATTTGTTCCCTGCCAAACAAGGGTCAAGCAGATCGTCACGTTTTACCAAAAACTCCCGCCCATCTAAAAGAATTTTAGATATAGCAGAGGTTTGCATAATCTACTTTATAGTAGCTTGTTTTTGCAATTCATCCATTTTGTCTTTAAAGACTTTTTTGAATTTTTCCATTTTTAGACGTTGTTCAATAAATGTTTTCACTTCGTCAAATTTTTTCGTCATCGCAGGTTTTTTATCTTCTACATAGATAACATGGTAGCCAAACTGTGTTTTAACAGGCTCTTTTGTCACTGTACCTTTTTTCATTGAAAATACTTTAGCATTAAACGCAGGTACCATTTGTCCTTGTGTAAAATAACCTAGATCCCCGCCCTTTGGTCCGCTAGGTCCTGTTGATTTACTTTTTGCAAGTTCTATGAATTTTGCTTTTAGTTTTTCGCCGCTTAAAGAGCTGAGCTCAGAGATGATTTTTTTCGCTTCATCTTCAGTTTTTACCAAGATATGACGAGCATGAACGCTCTCTTTTTCATTAAATTCATCTTTGTTTTTATTATAGTACTCTTTTAGCTCTTTGCTTGAGATTTTGATACCGTCTAAAAGTTTTTTCTGCCATACCTGAACAGCCAGCTCTTTTTTCATTCTGTTGATAAGTTTGTTATATTCAGCTTTATACTCCGGAGAGTTTAAGATACCGGATTTTTTTGCATCATCAAAGATAATCTCTTTGCCAATCAGTTGTTGTAGAACTTGTTTTTTAAAAGTTTCTAGTCTATCAGCAGGTATCTGATTTAATCTACCCTGTGTAGCACTCATTAATTCTGTGTTTACATCCTCTTGCGTGATAGCCTTACCATTAACTGTAACTAATGTTTGTGCTGCTGCAATTGACCCACTCAACAGCAGTGCAGATAGTAACATTGTAACTTTATTCATTATAGTTCCTTATATATTGATTGAAAGAAGTGTATTCCTAATATATTAATAGATATTAAACAGAAAGATTTTTTTGCTCTACTTTAAGATATTTTTCCAGAATGTAATCCAACTTCTCCCGTGTCAGCGGCTTTGCCAAGTAGTCATCAAGCCCTTCAGAGAGCAACATCTCCTTATCTCCCTGCATAGCCATAGCCGTTAGCGCGACAATAGGAGTGCTTGCTTTGACAAAGATATTCTCTTTTATCTCTTTAGTAGCTACGATACCGTTCATATAGGGCATATCAATATCCATAAAAATGATATCATAGCTTTTATGTTCACACAACTCCACCGCTTCAAGCCCGTTAAACGCAGTATCTACAATGATATCATACTCTTCAAGAAGAATTTGAATTAATCTTTGATTTATCACATTATCTTCCACTACAAGTGCACGAACATGCTCTTTCATCTTAAGTGGTGCTAGGTTTTGCTTGTCATAATCATAACTCTCAAGCAGATCCAGATGCTGCGCCACTCTGCTTGGCAGCAGTGGAAGATTTATCACTTTGTCTACGACCGAATTCAAATTGATATGGAGTTTTTCGCCATTATCAAGCAACATGATAATAGGAATCTTTTTCTCATGTGCCGCCAACTCCAAAACCCACGAGAGTCTCTTTTGAGAAGCAATAATATAAAGAGCTTCGATATTTTCATAAATATCCTCTTCGATTGTATTTGCTTTTATAACATCAAGCCCAAACGCAGTAAGATAAGCACTCAGATGGTGTGCTTCTTCTATCTTCATTTGATCGAGTAAAAGAATTTTTACTCTCTTTTTTTCTAAAACTTCATAGCTTTTTCCATGTGTCTCTTTAAAATGAAGCACAAAATTGAGATAACTGCCGCTGTCCTTTTCACTGTGAATTCTTAAATCAGAACCAAGAAGTTTGATTAAGCCGCTTGAGAGACTCAGCCCGACACCCAGACGCTCGCTCTCTTGTCTATCTGCACCAAAAGGTTCACTAATAAGTGCTATCTGCTCTTTTGAGAGACCCTCTCCGTTATCTTTAAAGGCAAAACCGATACTGCATGAGCCATCAGGGAAAATTTTACTCAACTTCACTTCAATAAGAATCTTTCCGCCCTCTTTTGTGAGTTTAACGGAGTGATGTATAATAGAGTAGATAATCTGGGTAATCTTTGCAGCATCTGACTTGATATATTTTGGAATTTTCGGATCAATAAAAGTCAGTACCCGAATATCACGGATTCGTGCCTCTTTGTAAAAGGAGTAGATAAGTTTTTCAAGTTCTTCTACAAGATTAAAATCCTCCTCGTATACTTTCAGTCGTCCACTTTGAAGCTGTGAGAGTTCCAAAAGTGTTTCTATGTTTACCATAAGATTTTGTGCAGAGTAGGAGGCCATTTTAAGATACTCTTTTTGCATATCATTAAGGGTAGTCGCTTCAAGCAGCTCCATAAAACCCAATATCGCATTCATCGGCGTTCTAAATTCATGCCCGATATTTGACAAAAATTTTGTTTTGAGTTTCTCAACATCTTTGGTTTTAAGCTTCTCCTTTTCCAAAGCTGTAATATCTTCAAGCTCCAATGTGTAGATTTGTGTATTGTCATCATAGAGTACTTTTACATTAAGAACCAGTGGTTCATCTGCTGCGTTTAGCATACGCACCGTATAGCCATCACTCCTGTTTTTCATAATATACTCAAGCCACCCCTTGTCGTCTTGGGTAAAAACCTTTTCACTCTCATGCATAAAGATATCTCTCACACTCTCATAAACTTTTGTAAATTCTGAAATATCCTTGAGCGCCATATGTTTAAAAAAGCTCTTGTTTGCTCCTATCCATCCCTCTTTTTCTCTAAAAAAGAGTATCATAGAGGTATCATTCTCTATCAGTTGTTTGTAAAACATCTTATCTGTAAGCAGCTCTAAGGACGAAGATTTTTTCTGTTCTTGCTTGTTAAAAAAGAGTGAGAATATACCCATGGTGGCTCCATTTATCTACTGTTACTTTTTCTTCTTGCTTTGATTATAACATATAAGTCGCTAAAATTACGCCATGAAAAAAGCAACAAAAAAAGAGATAGCAGAGATACATAAACGATTTGTAGAGAGGTACAGTGATGCCGTAACGGAGTTGGCTTACAAAAATGCCTATGAATTGGTAGTGGCCGTAGCTCTCTCTGCCCAGTGCACGGATAAACGTGTAAACCTTATCACTCCCGCACTTTTTGAGAAATACCCAAGTACAAAAGAGTTGGCAAAAGCTGATATAGAAGATGTGAAAAAGCTTATTAACAGCTGTTCATTTTTCAACAACAAAGCCAAGAATATCATCAAGATGGCGCAGCGAGTTGAGGAGGTATATGACGGCAAGATCCCTATGAATGAAAAAGAGCTCCAAACTCTCGCAGGTGTAGGGCAAAAAACCGCCAATGTTGTGATGATAGAGTATACAGGTGCAAATTTAATGGCAGTCGATACACATGTTTTTCGAGTTTCGCACCGACTGGGTCTGAGCGATGACAAAACAGCCATAGCAACAGAAGCGACACTGGTAAAAAAATTTAAAAATGACCTGCATGCTCTGCATCAGGGAATGGTTCTTTTTGGCAGATATATCTGCACAGCCAAAAATCCGAAATGTGACGAATGTTTTTTAACCGATTTATGTAAAACAAAAGAGAGTTTTAAAGTCTAAAAGACTTTAGGTACAAAAGATGCTTTTTACAAACATGACAAAACTTATACTACTTCTTATATTTAGCATATTTGCAACAGGCTGTGTCAACAAACACGGTATCTCTGCGAAGTACTACAGTGAGTGCAAAGAGTACTACGACCTGCAGGGCTACTACCATAAAAAATGTGGTGATGATGACATCATTACCTATAAAGAGATGATAAACTCATTAAAGAAAAAAGATACAAAACCAAAGGGCAATGTCTGGTAAAGTCTATTTTATAGCTATAAATGTCGCAAAATTTGCCCAGCGAAAAATCACTTCACAATGAGAAAAGCCTGCATTTTGTGCCATTTTGATGTTTTCTTCTTCAGAGTATGGTACTAAAACATTCTCAAGAGCTTCTCTCTTTTGAATAATCTCATACTCTGAATACCCCTGCTCTTTTTTAAAATCATAATAACACTCAATCAGATCTTTATTGAGTTTTGGATGGTGAGAGATGACCTTTTCACTAAAGATAAAAACACCCTCCTCTTTTAAAGCATTCGCTATTTTTTTTACTAACTCTTCTCGGACAAGCGGTCGTATGAACTGCAACGTATAGTTAGATATAAACACATCTGCCGTTTTATACTCATACTCCAAGATATCCGCATTACACACCTGTACATCTGCACCATAAGCTTCACACTTTCGTCTTGCACGGGCAAGCATAGCCTCAGAATTATCAAGGCCGATGAGTGCTGCGTTTAACTCAAGTTTTCTGTGAATATTGAGTAAAAGTGAGGCTGTAGAGCAACCCAAATCATAAAGAATTCCATCTTCTTTGAGATTTTTCAGAGCAAAGAACTCGGTGATCTTTTGTGACTCTATATAAAAGGGGACACTGCGTTCAAGCATATCATCAAAGACGGCAGCCACCTCTTCATCAAACTCAAACTGTTTTTTTATCGGTTTTGTAAATACTTTATCATTATTTTTATTCATAGTATGCTATTTTATCAAAATTGTTCTATAATTAAAAACTTTAACTTAAAAAGGTTTTTTATGGAAATAAGTACTTCCACATGGATGATGATAGCATTTGTAGCAGGAACAGCCTTAAGTATATGGAAAATGTATCCGTTTCTTGTCAATCGTACACTTGAAGATGATGATACAGGGGAGGATAGCCACAACTACCTTGTAGAGATCATGCATAAAGTTTTAAAAGAGCTAGATGAAACACCTGATGCAAAGAGTCTGCATGAACATATAACACAACACGAAGAGTTTGATAAAGAGAAATTTTGGAGATTTAACCTCAATAAGTTTAATCAACTGCTTAACATACATTATGCTAAACACCCACACTTAAACTCTATTGAAGATATTCATAAAGAGGTGAAAAAATAGAAACTAAATATTTAGTTTCTATTCATTGCGTTTAGATCTTCAAAAGCTTGGAGAACACGTGCTACTAAAGATTCTTGACCTGCACGCAGCCATTTTCTAGGGTCATAGTATTTTTTATTTGGTTTATCTTCGCCCTCAGGATTACCGATCTGTCCTTGAAGATAATCATGATATTTTTCAACATAGTTTTTTACACCGCTCCAAGTAGCCCACTGTGTATCTGTATCGATGTTCATTTTGATAACACCATAGCTGATAGCTTCAGAGATTTCAGATGGCAAAGATCCTGAACCGCCGTGAAAGACAAAGTTTACAGGTTTTTCATCAGTGTTGAATTTCTCTTGAATATATTTTTGAGAGTTGTCTAAGATTTTTGGAGTGAGTTGTACATTACCCGGTTTGTAAACACCGTGTACATTTCCAAAAGATGCTGCGATCGTAAAGTTGGGAGAGACTTCACTCAGCTCTTTATAGGCAAGTGCCACCTCTTCAGGCTGAGTATACAGAAGAGCATTGTCAATATTTGTATTGTCAACACCATCTTCTTCACCACCTGTTACACCAAGTTCTATCTCAATGCTCATACCGATTTTGGCCATTCTCTCAAGATATGCTTTACATACTCCGATGTTCTCTTGGATAGGCTCTTCTGAGAGATCCAACATATGAGATGAGAAGAGAGGTTTTCCCTGCGTTTTAAAGTAACTCTCACCTGTTTGAAGCAGTGCATCGATCCAAGGAAGCAGTTTTTTTGCTGCATGGTCAGTATGTAAAATAACAGCGACACCATACGCTTCAGCCATCATATGCGTATGAATAGCACCCGCTACTGCACCGATAATAGCCGCTTTTTCATTGTCATTGCTCAGACCTTTTCCTGCATAAAATGATGCTCCACCGTTACTAAACTGAATAATTACAGGAGAGTTGGCTTTTGCTGCAGCTTCCAGAACACCATTGATAGAGTCTGTATTTACCACATTTACAGCAGGAATTGCAAATCCCACCTCTTTAGCATGCTCATAAACCTTACGAACATCATCACCAAATAAAACACCCGGTTTAACAATATCTAAAACACCTTTACTCATAGTAAATCCCTAAAAAAATTAAATTTGAAAATTATATTATATAGTTTATTTAAAAGAACTTTATGCTAAAATAATCTCAATGTGGGGAGTTTAATGCATAATAAAGAAGTAGTAACAGACATCGTACTGATAGACATCATCAACTTTTCTCTCTTAGATCCAGAAAAACAGCTCCAAATCATAGAGTTCACTACACGAAGTTATCAAAAAATCTTGAAAAAAACACTTGAATCTGCACAGATTGAGCTCCATGAATTTATCTTGGGCTATATTCCTACCGGTGATGGTTTTTACTGCCTTTTACAACCACGCTTTAAAGGTTTTGGTGTGATTCTAGGACTTAGCTTTCATCATCTCTCAGAAGAGATTTCTAAAAAATTCTCCTACTTTCATGGCATACGCATAGCTGTACATACCGGTAGTCTTTATGAGTTTACAGATATTTTAAACAACAAAAACTTTATAGGAAGCGGTCTCAACGACTGTGCCCGATACCTCTCAAACAGTGAATTTTCCATCTCCACCGTAATGGTTTCACAAAGTGCCTACGACAACCTAAAAAGCTTCCTTCAGACACATCCGCAATATGACAATATTTTAAATCAAAGGGATTTCAAACACTCCCAAGCCTACACATTTTATGATAAACATGGAAATGAAAAGCGGGGCTACAGAGTATGGCTGAGAAAATCAGGTATAATTACTCCTCCAAGTAGAGAAAAACAACAATTTTAAAGGATAGATAGATGCGGCTGACACTTGATGAATACTCCAAACATTTTAAAATGTCCAAAGAGATGATCAACTCAAAACTTCGTAACAAAAAGCTCAACTATATCATCGAAAATGGTGTGACTTATATCATTGTTACAAGAAAATCCATCGAACCCCAAAAAAGAGAAGAGATAAAGACCCAACAAAAAAAACCTGCCCAAGCGGTACAAAAGCCAAAAACAACTGTTGCTATGGTTCTCTCACTCTATCAAAAAGAGAATCAACAACTAAAAGAGAAAATAGTACAACTCGAAGCAAAGATTGACAAACTTATAGATGACAAAGAGCAGATGCTTCGTGATGAGATGAATAAGATTGAACAGGTTTACAGTGCAAAAGATGAACAGTTAAAAAGTATTTTAGAATTAGTAAGTACAAAACTTTTGACAGAGCAAAGAAGTACTGTTCATGAGGTAGAGTCCATCGATGCGGATAAAAACGAGGATGTAAAAGATGTAGAGTTGGTTGACGAGATCGTAGAACTTAAAGATTATCTCAAAACACTTGATTTGGAACCATACCAAAGAAAAATAATCAAAAAAAGAT
Source organism: uncultured Sulfurimonas sp. (assembly GCA_964499805.1). Lineage (GTDB taxonomy): Bacteria > Campylobacterota > Campylobacteria > Campylobacterales > Sulfurimonadaceae > Sulfurimonas. Next base: position 43,666 of record CAZCMR010000005.1, on the reverse strand, counting down.
TTCTTGCCGTTTATAACAGTGACATTAGAGTCATAAAACAAAATGGCAAACTCTATCTTAACTTCTCAAAATACGACTACAGCGATCTTTTAGAGTACTAAACTCTTTTTTCTTACAAATCTACTACATATGAGCTATCAGCTCATATCATAAAACAAATCATAAAACTTTTATCTTATTCATTGCATACATATATCTAAACGCAGTAAGATATTTTATCCTAAATTTATACGGTTTTTCGTATATAATATTGTATTTATAGTATTAATAATACATCTAGTTGTATATATTTACTGAAATATACCACAATTAATACAATAAATAATATATTAACTTAAATTATATGTATGTTTAAGTATATATCTCGTATAATTTTGCCATGAAAATTGATGATTTGTTTAATATCCTTCACAATGCAATAGAATCCCAAAACAATGGCAAAAAAATATCTCTTAAAGATATGGCTCAAGCTCTGGGAATCTCTATGCGTACATATCAAGACTGGAAACTGGGTCGGGCAAAGCCACAAGCAGCAGCAGCGGTCATGAGAATGTTAGGAAAGTTAGACGATGATGAGATTATCAGAGTCGTGAGAAAAATCAATAGACTAGAGGATTGAGATTATGGGTGCTTTAACAAAAAACGAAAGAGATGGACTTGATGACGTATTTTTATCAATACATTCTAGAGAAGAGAAGTTTGAAAAAATGAAAGATTTAGCTACTTTATTAATATCCCATCAAGCTACAAAAAAGTTCTCAAAACTCTTCAATAGCGCTAAACTTGGACTAAAAGAAACAAAAATATCACATTTTTTTCACCAATACAGGAAAAAGAAGAAAAATTTAAGCAAATAAACTATAAAGTATCTGTAGCTGAATTATTTCATGAATTTCTATTGTGGCATGAGAGTTCGGGAAAATTTAATCAAAAGGTAAATCTATGAATAAAGCGCAATTCGTTGAGTTAGTACAAGCACAAGGTAACTACAAAACTAAAGTTGAAGCCGAAACAGCAATCAAAGCTTTCACTGAGGCAGTTTCTGAAGCACTCGTAAAAGGTGAAGATGTTTCTTTAGTTGGTTTTGGTAGCTTCGCAGCAGTACTTCAAAAAGGTAAAAGCGGTAAAGTTCCAGGAACTGATAAAACTTATACTACTCAAGATAAAATGGCTCCTAAATTCAAAGCTGGCAAAGGTCTTAAAGACCGCGTAGCAGCTGGTAAATAATCCCTCTGAGTATCATCTTTTTCAAGATGGTACCTCTTTCAGATAATGAATAAAAAATTTTTCTCTTCACTTTTTCATAAGTCATCTATAAAACAAGAGGAAAAAAATCTTATCCTTGATAAAATCTACTCTCTAAGAGATCATACAAACCTTATCATTTACGACTCCGTAGATATCTTTCATCATAAACGCAGCTACTCTATACCCCTGATACTGTATGATGAGTACAGAGGTCTCTATCTTTTTGAGATAAAAAAATGGTCTTATGATGATTTAAAAGATGCAACACTCACGCAGAGCAACAAAACAGAGCATGCAGAAGATACCCTCAGCTTCAATACTATGCATGAAGGCATCACCAAAAAGCTTGATGAAATCATCCATACCAGTGATATTCCCATCCACAACTATCTGATAATGACTCATCTAAGTTCTCACCAATATCAGAATTTAGATAAGTCATTAAAAAACGTGCTTTTTGAAGAGAAAATCATCTTTAATAACTTAGATGCATCACAAATACTGCAAAAACTTCACAATGAAAAAGAGAGCAGCCACTCCTATGGAAGTACAGAAAAAATCATGGGTACACTCCTCACCCAATATACCCTGCTTGACAAGAAAAATGAACTTTTTTTAGCCAATCAGCAGCAAAAAGAGTTTATAGACAAAGAGCTAAAAGGTTTCACAACAATTCACTCATCGCCAAAAAGCGGTATGAGCTCTACCCTTTTACTCAAAGCAATTTTTGAAATACTAAAAAATCCCTCTTTAAAAGTTGTCATTATAAAGCCTACAAAACTTGCAAAAGATATACTCCACAGACAGCTCCTAGAGATTATTGAACATGCTATTGTTGAGTTTGATATTTTAAGTGTAGATATCCTCACACCGCTCGAACTAGAGAACAAAACAGTCAAAAAAGAGCTCTCTGCAGCTGATATTGTACTTTGTGACGATGCGAATCTCATGGATAGAGAGTTTATCAGTTCATTAAAAGCCTCACGACAAAGAGATACCCTTGTTGTATGTAACTCTCTAGATGATGAAGCTTCCCTCTCCTTCAGTGAAAGTTATCTTCAAAAGAGAAAAAATACTCTCTTTTATAAAACCAACCCGCATGCAAAAGCACTTCAGCTCACTGCACAACTCTTAAAGCAAAACAGAGCAGAAGAGATACTCCTTGTCTCAGACAACGTAAACAGAGAAAAACTAAAAGATGATTTGAAATTTTTTATTGAAGATGAAGCAAAGCTATTAGATAGTAATATCTCGCTTGCTTTTCAAGAGCTTGATACTCTTAAACTCGCAAGTTATAAAGATCTCAATGAAGTTCTCTATAAAAGTGTACTACTTTTGGATGTTGAGAACGCTTCAATAGATGAAGTGGAGTATGCGATTAACCATGCAGAGGAGTCTGTACATATTCTCTATGAAGAAGATTCACAGACCATACAACAACTAAAGGAAAAATATGAAAATAACAAAAAGTGAACAAGAGTGGAAAGAAGAGCTCTCACCTGAAGAGTTTTATGTTTGTCGCCAAAATGGAACAGAAGCTCCTTTTTCCGGTAAATACTACAACAACAAAGAGAGTGGTCTCTACAGATGCAAATGCTGCGGTGCACCCCTATTTGAATCAACTGCAAAATTCGACTCAGGAACAGGATGGCCAAGCTATTACGAAGCAGTTGAAGATGCTATCACAGAGATAAAAGATATCTCTCACGGTATGATACGCACAGAGGTGAGATGCAGCAACTGTGATGCACACCTTGGGCACCTGTTTCCTGATGGCCCAGAACCAACGGGACTTAGATACTGCATAAATTCTGTCTGTTTAGATTTTGAAGAGGAGAACTAAAATGAGAAAAATTTTATTAGCACTATTGGTGCTTTTTAACATATCACTTTTTGCAAAAGATGCAAATCCACATGTAGTTTTGGAGACAAATCAGGGAAAAATAGAACTTGAACTTTTTGCTGAAGTCGCCCCACTAGCAGTAGAAAATTTCACTACTCATGTAAAAGAGGGCTACTACAACGGTATTGCGTTTCACCGAATAATCCACAACTTTATGATTCAAGGCGGAGATCCTACCGAGAGCGGTCGTGGCGGAGAGAGTATCTGGCATAAAGATTTTAAAGATGAATTTGGTGCTAACCTTGTTTTTGACAAGCCGGGTATCTTGGCAATGGCAAACCGTGGTCCAAATACAAACGGAAGCCAGTTCTTTATCACAACAGCTCCTGCCCCTTGGCTCAACGGAGGCTACACAATCTTTGGAAAAGTAGTAGGTCAAGACTCTATGAAAACAGTTTTCAAACTCAATGATGTTGCGACAATGGGAAGAAGCGGTGGAGACAGACCGCTTGAGAGACAAGAGATACGCAAAGCATACATTAAGAGTAAATAATGGAAATTGAAACTTTTAAAAAATTAGAAAAAGAAGCACTTAAAAAAAGCGGGACAGATTTTGCCAGACTTGGTCTGGCACTCTTTTTTATGATCGGGGTTTTGACCTACAGTTTTTTGAGTAACGGTGAGCTTACAAACAACCTCTTTCTAGCTGTGGCAGCACTTATCGGTGCTTATATGGCTATGAATATTGGTGCCAATGATGTAGCAAACAATGTCGGTCCTGCTGTTGGTTCTAAAGCAATGACTATGAGTATGGCTATCATAGTGGCAGCTGTATTTGAAGCAAGTGGCGCACTCATTGCAGGTGGGGAAGTTGTTAAAACGATTAAAAAAGGCATCATCGATATTGCTGCGTTTGGCGGTAATGCCGATGCGTTTATCTGGGCTATGATGGCTGCACTTTTAGCTGCTGCTCTCTGGCTGAACTTCGCAACAGCCATGAAAGCACCTGTCTCTACAACACACTCTATCGTTGGAGGTGTTATGGGTGCAGGAATTGCAGCTGCAGGTTTTAACATTGTCTCTTGGTCAACAATGGCAAAAATCGCAGCATCATGGGTCATCTCACCTCTTCTAGGCGGCATAATCGCAGCAGCATTTTTATATGCGATAAAAAAGAGTATTGTATTTAAAGAGGACAAGGTTCATGCAGCAAAAACATACGTGCCTGTTTTTGTTGCACTTATGTCTTGGGCATTTGTAACATACTTGACACTCAAAGGTCTGAAAAAAATCTGGCCGCAAGTTGTAGAAGTCCTAAACTTCATTCCTCTGGTCTCCATAGAGATGAGTAAAAAGCCAAGCTTTTTAACGGCACTTACCTTGGGTTTTGTAGCAGCTGTTTTTATCTATGTTGTTGTAAAAAGAAGACTGCACACAAATACGGCAACTTTAGAGAACTCAAAAGCTTCCGTAAACACACTCTTTACCATTCCTCTTGTCTTTGCTGCAGCACTACTGAGTTTTGCTCACGGTGCAAATGATGTTGCAAACGCAGTCGGTCCTCTGGCTGCCATCAATGATGCAGTAGTAAACGGCGGGATATCTTCTAAAGCCAGTATTCCTATATGGGTAATGGCTGTGGGTGGTTTGGGTATCGCAATCGGGCTTGCACTCTATGGTCCAAAACTTATCAAAACAGTAGGTTCTGAAATTACCGAGCTTGATCAGATACGGGCTTTTTCCATTGCTATGGCAGCTTCTATTACTGTAATCATCGCTTCACAGCTTGGTCTTCCGGTAAGTTCAACCCATATCGCCATAGGTGGAGTTTTTGGAGTCGGATTTTTACGAGAGTATCTGCACCTTACAGAAAAAACACCAACCATCGAAGAAGACAGAGTCTTACTTGAAGATGAAAAAGCGAAACTTCAATCTTATAAAACAGAGCTCAAAAAACTAGAGAACAAGAGTGATAAAACAGCAGAAGATTATAGAAATATTGTAGAACTTTTTAAAGTGGTTGAGGATGAGGAGAAACTCGTCAAATCAACGAAGAAACATATCAAAAGAGTGAGAAAAGTCCAGTATGTCAAACGTGATGCTATCAAAAAAATAGTTGCAGCCTGGCTAATTACTGTTCCTGCTGCTGCAGTTTTGGCTGCTATGCTCTTTTTTACCATTAAAGGGATAATGCTTTAAAAACCTTCACTGCCTGAACATGTTCAGCTACATCATGCACACGCAAGATTGAAGCTCCATTGCGCAGTGCTTCAAGGTGTAGTGCCAGTGTTCCTGGCAGTCTCTCTTCAACTGCCGCAGGTGAAATCTTGTCAATCATGGACTTTCTTGAAGCACCGATAAGCAGTGGTTTTTCTAGTGTCATAAAATGTTCAAGATGTTTAATGAGCAGCAGGTTGTCTTGCAATGTTTTTCCAAAACCAATGCCCACATCAAGAACTATATCTTTAATACCAAAAGATTCCGCCTTTTGAGTACGACTTTGTAAAAACTCATATACTTCCGTTAAAATATTGTTGTAGACTGGATTCTCCTGCATCGTTTGCGGAGTTCCTTGCATATGCATAATGACAGCTGTTGCCTGATAACTAGCACACAATCTACAAACTTCATCATTTGCAAGTCCTGTTATGTCGTTGACAATACTAAAACCAGCCTCCAAAGCTGCAGAAATAACAATGGGTTCATAAGAGTCAATACTCAGCTTTACCTTTTGGAAAAGTTTGTTTGTTTTAATACTCTCTAAAATCGGTTTTACTCTTTTAAGCTCTTCCTCTGCACTCACTACCGCTGCATTTGGACGAGAGGAGACAGCGCCTATGTCTATAATATCCGCACCCTCTTCTATCATCTTCTCTATGGAAGCTATCGCATCACTCTCTTTAAATCGGCTGCCAGTGAAGAAACTGTCATCGTTAGCATTGATAACACCCATAATTTGAGATGAAACACTCTTTTTCAGTTTTGCTATTTTTTTGAGTTTGGCAGCTAAATCTTTCAGACCAAAAGGCTGCGCAAGCTCTTTTCTTGCAAGAGTCTCAAGCTCTTTTGTCGTTGCTATTAAAAGTGTATCTACCCTCTTTTGAGCAGCGACAACAGTTCCTCTTGGAACTGCCAAATCGGCACCGACGGAGAGTGCATCCTGCTTTAGGATATTTGCTCCGCCAACATGCAGATCTTTAATAGATATAAGATGTGTTTTTGCTTTTGAAGCAAGAATATTTACTCCCCCGCTATCAACACCAAGCTCTTTTAGATATTTTTTAATATCTATCTCATTTGAGAGTGCCTCTACTATCACTACCGCTCCCTTGCAAAACTCATAACAAGCATAGCCAATACACTCTGTGCTCTTGCGTTTAAATCAAGTAGCCTGTAGGCTTTGTCGAAAATTTCAAGTTGATTTTCATTTAATATAAGTTTCTCCACGACTGTTGCTCTGTAAAAGAGTGCTTCTACAAGTGATTTTGCCTCATTTTTAGAGATTCTGGCATTGCTTTTTAAGAACTCAAACACCTCTTTGTAGTCAATTTTTGCAAGATTGATATCTAATCTTTTTACATTTGAGAAGGTATCACTTTGAAATATCGGTAAGCGCGAACGTACAGTTACAAGTAGATTTGATTTTGTAGGAGAGATAATGATAAATTCAATATTTCTAGGAGGCTCTTCTAAGAGTTTCAAGAGTGAATTTTGAGCAACATCTGTAAACTCTTTTGCCGCTATGATGATGTACTTTGTATCTGTTTCGCTGATGTAGGCTTCTGCCGTTACCAGTTTTGCATGTTCTATTTTGAACTTATCTTCCAAAAATGTTACAACACGAAAAATTGAGAGCTTCTCCTGCAAATTTTGCAGCTCTTCTTCAATATCACTGGCGATGAGGATATGTCCCTTTATGGGAACATTCTGATCGATGTCATGAGCTTGCATCAACTTCTCCAAACATTGTTGCATTAAGGGAAGCGTTAAAAAGTTTAAAGAGCTGTAGGAGTTTTATATCCAAAGATGTATCGTAGGACTTGAGTGTAAAAGCATTATTAAAATCTTCATCAAAGAGCCAAAAGTAACTCTCATCTTTTCTTTTGGCAATATCGCTGCGTTTGTCTTCACCTTTACCGATATACCAGAAAAAGTAGTCATCTTTATAAGATTGAGAAATCATATCTTCTACGAAATCTATCATCTCTCCGCCGCTAAGATTATTATAATGTGCATAGAGGCTGTCAATACTTACAACAGGGACAAGCGGTCTATCCAGTGCAATGCTGTTTATTGATGTAAGGATATAGTGTTCAAGCCATTTTCGCTTCTCATCGGTAATAAGAATAACAGTTTTGCCGTTCAGAATTTGACTCAGGGCAAACGCAGTAGTTTTTGACCATTCAAAACGATACTCTTCAAGCCATGAGAGACTACCACCCTCTTCCCGTATCGCATCCAAGCTCCACTGTGCAAAATCCGGCATATCAGTTCTTATTTTTCCAACTCATATGCATCATGCAGGCTTCTTACTGCCAACTCTGCATATTTTTCATCTATTACCATAGAGATTTTAATCTCAGAAGTTGAAATCATATTGATGTTAATGTTCTCTTTTGCCATTACAGAAAAGGCTTTTGCTGCAACACCTGCGTGTGATTTCATTCCTACACCCACAACAGAGACTTTACAGATATCTTCATTGTAAGAATCAGACTGGATCTCTCCGTTTTTTACAAATGCATCAACAACAGATTTTGCATCACTGAGCTCACCAACAGGGACAGTAAAGTCGATATTCGTTGTATCATCTACTGCTTTATTTTGGATTATCATATCAACATTCACATCAGCATCTGCAAGACGGTTAAAAATATCTGATGCTATGCCAGGTCTGTCTTTTACACCACATAGAGATACACGAGCTTGATTTCTGTCTAATGCTATTCCACTAACTAATGGTTTTTCCATAATATTTTCTTCCTTTGTAATTAATGTTCCCTCTTCATCTGAAAAGCTGCTTCTTGTTACTAAATTTACATTAAGTTTTTTTGCCATCTCAACAGAGCGGTTTTGTAAAACCTTAGCTCCAAGACTTGCGAACTCAAGCATCTCATCATAAGAGATTTTATCAAGTTTTTTTGCTTTTGGCTCGATACGCGGATCTGTAGTATAGATTCCGTTAACATCGGTATATATCTCACACAAATCAGCCCCTAAAGCACCTGCAATTGCAACTGCACTCAAGTCACTTCCCCCACGACCGAGTGTCGTAACATTTCCTTTTGCATCTACTCCCTGAAAACCTGCGACAACAACGACTTTGCCCTCTTTTAGCATATCCGTCATATTTTGCGGGTTAATATCTTCAATACGCGCTTTTGTGTGGATACTATCTGTTACTATCCCTGCTTTTCTTCCACTCATTGCAGCGGCATCAACACCCATCTCCTGCAAAGCAATAGAGAGCAGTGACGCAGTAACTCTCTCTCCTGAACTTAAAAGCATATCCATATCCGCTCTTGAAGGAGTCTTTGAAAAGTGTTCGGCATATCCAACAAGCTTGTTTGTCTCTCCGCTCATTGCAGAGACTACGACTACTACGTCATTTCCCTCTTTTTTTGTTTTTGCTACACGATTGGCAACATTTTGGATACGTTCCAAGTCACCAACACTTGTTCCGCCGAATTTTTGAACTATCAACATCTATAACAGTCCCTCCTTTACAAAATATTTTACAACCTGTTCATAGACCGGTTTTTTAAAATGTGCTGTTAAATTTAAAACATCATCCACAGTTACAAACTTATAATTTGAAAATTCAGGATGCTTTGTATCGAGCTTGATCTTTGCATCTTTGGCAAGTTTCATCAAAAAGTATTTTTGTATCTGTCCCTTGTAGGGTTTCATCTTTTTTAAAATTTTTGGTGGAAAATCATATGATATCCACTCTGGATACTCTGCGATTATCTCTGCAGAACGTGTCCCTATCTCCTCTTCCATCTCACGAAAAAGAGCATCTTTAACCTCTTCACCCTCATCTATCCCACCTTGAGGAAACTGCCATATATCTGTCAAATCATTTCTTTGTGCGATAAAAATCTCTTTTTTTTGCGGATAGTTATCTGAAACAATTATCATTGCCACATTTGGGCGGTATTTCTGTGTATTACTCATAATGTATACCTAGTTTATAATTGCGCGAATTATACTAAAAAGCTTTTAAGTAGCTACTTAAATTAGATATACTTTCAAAATGCTACTATATATTCATATCCCATTTTGCGATTCTAAATGTTCATACTGTGCTTTTAACTCCTATGTTGACAAGTTTCATCTAAAAGAGGAGTATATGCACGCTCTTTTTAAACAGCTTCAACATGAACTAAAACGGTTTAATGCAAAAACAGACTCCATTGAAACAGTTTTTATAGGAGGAGGAACTCCTTCTACCGTATCTCCGGCACTCTATCAACCTATTTTTGAACTGCTTGAACCATATCTGCAGCAAGATGCTGAAATTACAAGTGAAGCAAACCCAAACAGTGCTACTTATGAGTGGCTTGAGGGGATGAAAAAACTAGGGGTCAACCGCATCAGTTTTGGAGTACAAAGTTTTAATGCACAGAAGTTAAAACTACTTAACCGTGCACACACTCCACAAATGGCGAAAGAAGCGCTCTTAAACGCAGCCAGAATCGGCTACAAGAATCTCTCTCTTGATTTGATCTATGCAACACTGGGAGATACAAAAGCACTTTTACAAGAGGACATCAGCACTGCGTTTAGCCTTCCCATCAACCATCTAAGCGCCTATGCCCTTACTATTGAAGAGGGTACTGCGTTTGCATCACGTCCTGAGATGTCAAGCGAAGAGCTTGAAATCACTAAGTGGATTTTCAATGAGATAAAAAAACATGGTTTTGAGCAATATGAAATAAGTAATTTTGGAACTTACCAATCAATACATAACCTTGGATACTGGCGATACAAAGATTATATGGGTGTAGGCGCTGGTGCTGTCGGAAAACTTGATACAACAAGATTTTATCCTACTCCTATCATTGAAGAGTTCATTAAAAACCCGTTAAATATAAAAGAAGAGAGCCTTACACAAGAAGAGCAAAGGCTTGAAAAAATCTTTTTAGGCTTTCGTTCTTGTGTCGGTGTTACAAGTGAAGTGTTGACTGATGAGGAAAAACGCAAAGCTTTTATCTTGGTCGAAGAGGAAAAACTCTTCCTCAAAGATGGAATTTTGTATAATTTTGAGTATCTTTTAGCAGATGAGATTGCACTCTATTTAACTTCTTGAAGATTTTTTAATCATACTTTAGATAAAATCTCGAAAATGATAATTTTTATAAAGGCGTAACATGTTTGGTATGGGTTTCACTGAGATACTTCTCATAGCAGTTATAGCTATCCTTTTTCTAGGTCCGGACAAGCTTCCTAGTACGATGATAGAGATTGCTAAATTTTTCAGAAATGTCAAAAACACGATTGGGAGCGTCAAAGATTCCATAGAAGATGAGATGCATATCTCTGATATAAAAAAAGAAGCACTTGCGTACAAGCAGGAGCTACTCAAAGCCTCTGAGAAGGTAAACAGAGCAGCAGACATTCCTGCACAGGCAACTGCATCTTTAAACAGCTACGCTGATGATCTGCTAAAAGATGATGAACCACAAGAAGAGGAGACTCCAAAAAAAGAGACTCCACAAGAGCCTCAAGAGGTTACCTTTAAGAAAAAGAACAAAACTCCTAAAAAAGAAGACAATATAGATGTTTGATGAATTAAAACCACACCTCGCAGAGCTTAGGAAAAGGCTGGCAATTGCAGCCGGCAGTTTAATTGTTATGTTTTTTGTAATGTTCTATTTTCACGAACCGCTTCTTAACTGGATGGTAGAGCCACTCAATCAAGCTCTCATTGAAGTAGGTAAAAAATCTGTCCACGCCGCAGATGGAATGGTAACTACTTCACAGGTCGGAGGGGCATTTTTCGTGGCACTTAAAGTTTCATTTTTTGCCGCTCTTTTAGGTGCTCTTCCCATCATACTCTCACAAATCTGGTTCTTTATAGCACCGGGTCTCTACGCAAACGAAAAGAAGATGATCATTCCTTTTATCTTTGGGGGAACCATTATGTTTGCAGTGGGTGTCCTTTTTGCCTACTATGTTGTTACCCCTTTTGGTTTTGATTTTCTCATCACCTTTGGTAGTTTCAAATTTACTCCGCTCATAAACATTGAAGATTATGTAGGATTTTTCACCAAGATTATGTTTGGTTTTGGTCTTGCGTTTGAACTTCCTGTATTTGCGTACTTTCTGGCACTTCTAGGGCTTGTTGATGACAGACAGATGGCAGCGTTTTTCAAATATGCCATCGTTATCATCTTTATAGTAGCTGCACTACTGACTCCTCCGGATGTTTTAACACAACTTCTTATGGCCGGTCCACTTGTCATCCTTTACGGTATATCTATTTTAATAGTAAAAATGGTAAACCCTGCCGCACCTCTTGAAGAGGAAGAAGATGAAGAGGATGAAAAGGATGAGGAGAAAGAGGATGAAGAAGATAAAAGTACTCTACAGGTAAAACACCATGAAGGCTATGATGAACTTGTAGACAATGAGAAAAAAAGTGAGTAACAAAGAGTTACTCACAAATAGCTATGATTTTAAACTCCCCAGTGAACTTATAGCAAACTACCCTGCTTCACCGCGTGACCATGCAAAACTTTTAGTTTATGAGCGTGAGAGTGACACTGTCACTCATGCCCACTTTTATGATCTGGAAAAATTCATACCCAAAGGGTGCGCCCTTATATTTAATGATACAAAGGTTATAAAGGCCAGACTTTTCGGCCATAAAGCAAGTGGCGGTAAAATTGAGCTGCTTATAAACAGACCACTAAACGCAGTAGATATCAATGTTTACATAAGAGGAAAAGTCAAAGAGGGTACAGAGATATTTTTCGATGCAAACCTTAAAGCAAAAGTAACCAAACGCAATGATGACGGAAGCCGTGAAGTTAATTTTTTTATAGGCAATGAAGCACTGCGTTTTGAAGAGCTGCTTCCTGTTATAGACGATATCGGACATATCCCTCTTCCTCCCTATATTCAAAGAGAGGATGAGAAGGCTGATGCCAGTGAGTACCAAAGTGTCTTTGCAAAAGAGGAGGGAGCAGTCGCAGCACCTACTGCATCACTGCACTTTACGCCAGAGCAACATAAAAGAATTACACAAAACCATAAACACGCGTATGTGACTCTACACGTCGGCAGTGGTACTTTTAAGCCGGTTGAAGCCAACATCATCACCCAGCACCCTATGCACTCAGAGTATTACGAGATATCAAACGCAGCAAAAGAGATACTAGACTCTGATACTCCTGTTTTAAGCGTTGGCACAACCTCGACCAGAACCATAGAGTTTTATGCCAAACATGGAAAAATCCAAAAAGGTGAAGCAAACCTCTTTTTACACCCAAATAACAGACCAAGCCGTGTAAATCACCTGCTTACAAATTTTCATCTCCCAAAATCAACACTGCTCATGCTTGTTGCCTCATTTGTAGGACTTGAAAAAACACAGGAGTTGTATGCCGAAGCCATAAAAGAGAAGTATCGTTTCTACTCTTACGGCGATGCTATGCTTATCTTGTGATCAACTCAAGCAAGATAAACTTTTGCATTTTTAATCACTATTTCTCCGCTAAGTTCTGCTTCAAAAAGCCGTGAAGGGAACCTCTTTAGTGCCTCTTCATAAGTAGGAGTAGATTTGCAATACTCTAAAAATTCATCTTGCCTTTTCTCTGTTGACTCAAACGCAGTGACTTCTTTTACAAAAGCATCTATATCATAAATGGCTTTTGCCCTCTTTTGACTCAGCAGTTTGTTTGTCGCTTCACTCTCTCCAATTCTATGTGCTAAAACATATATCTCTTTGCCCATTTTAAGAGCATACTCTACACTTCGCATTGTCCCCGACTCTAAATCTGCATAGGTAACTACTAAAATATCACCAAGTGCCACTACAAGTTCATTTCTCAAAACAAAATTATACCTGTTGGAGGGAGTCCCTGCTTGAAACTGACTCAGAACCAAACCATCTTCTTCAATAGCTTCTATAAGATTTTTATTAATAGCAGGATAACGTTTGTCCAGTCCCGTTGCAGCGACCATAACAGTGTTGGCAGTTCCTGCTGCTTTATGGGCAATGGCATCCACACCGATTGCTCCGCCGCTTACCACACATACTCCTGCGTTTGAGAGTTTCACTGCTAAGTGGTGCGTCATCGCTCTTGCATATTGATTTGGTTTTCTGCTGCCTACTATTGCGATCTTTTGCCTCTTCAGCAGTTCGAGATTTCCTCTATAGTAGAGTTCACGAGGATACTTTTTCATACTCTTCAAAGCGTCAATTTGAAACTCTACTGATCTGATCATTGGACTAGTAAACCCTGTTTACCTGTACCAAATCTACATCTTTAAAAAGCTGTTTTGACTCTCTGATAGCTTCAAGTGTCTCTTTGTGCGGATGTCCTATAGCAATAGCATGTCCATGTGCCTTTGCTACTTTTATGGCCAATTTTATCTGTTTTTTAACATATGCCTTATCCATCCGATGATCCAGAAAAACATCCCTTGCAACATATTTGAGACCAAAATTTTCCAGTACTTTTGGAGCTTTTGTCTGTGCAGTTGTTCTACTGTCTATAAAACGAATCTCATTTGCATTTAATGCAAATATCAATCTGTTCATTGCAACTTCATTTGCAGTAAACTTACTTCCCGTATGGTTGTTTAAATAGTGAACTCTTGGAAATTGTCTCTTTATTTTTGCTATTTTTTGAGAAATTTTTTGCTGTGAATCACGCACACGCAAAGTTTCCGGTTCTTCTGCACTAAAATGCATCGCTTCCATAGGCAGATGCACCATATAGAATTTTTCATGAGCAGCTAGTTTTGCCGAATTTGGTCTTGCGGGACGCGGGGGTAAAAAGGACATAGTCAGAGGCAGATGTAAACTCTTTATGGCTTTAATCTGTCTTGCAGTCTGTACATCATCAATGATAATTGCAAGCTTGGGTTTACTTTTGTAAACAATACGTTTTTTTGAAACAGATTTAGAAGGGTTTGCCAGCTTTTCATCTTCTATCTCATGTGCTGCGGAGATATACTTTTCATGCTCCTTTTGCAAGACCTCTTCAAGTCTCCTCTTTACGGTTGTTGCACTCTTTTTAGAGAGTGTTTTGCTTGTGCTGCTCTCTTTCTTTTGCACAGGCGCGAGACTCTGTTTTGCATCCTTTATCCCAAAATAGTAACCTATGGTCAAAGAGATAATCATGAGTGCCAAAATAGCTAAAAACCACGCTACATAGGCTAAATACTTAGAACTTTTATCTACTTTTTTTACACTTTTTTTTCTTTTTGGCATTCTTTTTTACACTTATTTAAATTTTTGTAACTATATCCTAAATATAGTAAATTCTCTATTTGCATTGCAAAATGCCATAATAGCGGCTAAAATATATGTGTTAATTTTAAGCATAACTTCTGTATAATTGCGCGTTCCTTTCTCTTTGTAACTTCATATGTGAAGCTATATTCAGATCCGAAAGGGAAACAAAAGCCCAAAATCAGGGCATATACCAAGAGGAGTCATACTATATGAGACACTACGAAAACTTAGTAATCGTAAAACCTACACTTACAGCAGAAGAAATTCAATCCAGCCTAAAAGCTATCGAAGAAATAATCACTTCAAATGGTGGCGAAATAGCTGCTACAAACGCAATGGGAATGAGAAAACTTGCATACCCGATTGAAAAAAATGAACGTGGTTATTACCAAGTAATATACTACTCAGCAGCTCCATCTGCAATTGCTGAAATTGAAAGACGTTTCCGTATCAACGAAGAGCTTTTACGTTTTGTAACTATCAAATACGATACAAACCGTGAGATTAAAGCATGGAACACTCTTGTTGAAAAAGCAAACAAAGTAGAAGCTCCAAAAGCAGAAGAAGCTCCAGCTCCAGCAGTAGAAGAAGCTCCGGCAGAAACAGAAGCTCCGGCAGAAACAGAAGCTCCAAAAGCAGAAGAAGCTCCGGCGACAGAAGCAGCGGCTGAGTAATAGCATTTGCTATAAATTGAAGGAAAACTTATGTTCAATAAAATAATTTTAGTTGGTAACTTAACACGCGACATCGAGCTTAGATACTCTCAAAGCGGAATGGGAATTGCAAAAAGTGCAATTGCAACAAGCCGTAAATTCACCAGTAACGGTGAGAAGAAAGAGGAAGTATGTTTTGTAGATATTACTTTCTTTGGAAGAAGTGCTGAAGTTGCAAACCAATACCTGAGAAAAGGGAGTAAAATCCTTGTTGAGGGAAGATTAAATTTTGAACAATGGGTTGACCAAAATGGACAAAAAAGATCAAAACACTCTGTTATTGTAGAGACTATGCAGATGCTGGACTCTAAAGGCAGCAACGGTGGTGACAATGCATACAATGCTCCGATGGGTGATAACAATATGAACGCTGCTCCACAGCAAAACAGCAGCTATAATGCTCCTATGCAAGGGCAGGCTCAAAGTTATCAACAACCTGCACAGCAGCAACAAACACAGCAAAGTTATCAACAACCAAGCTACAATAACAATCAAGCTTCAGCACAGAGTCGTGAAATGCCAAGCAGCAATGCGATTCCTGAAATTGATATAGATGAAGATGAAATTCCATTTTAAACAAAAAAAGATATAAAAGGTAATAACATGTCAGAAAAAAGAAAATACAAAAAAAGATATTGTAAATACTGTGAAGCAAAAGTTGACTTCATGGATTATAAAGAAGTAGCAAGCCTACGTTTCTCACTTTCAGAGAGATATAAAATTATGCCACGTCGTTTGACTGGTAACTGTAAACGTCACCAAGATATGATTACAGTAGTAATCAAACGTGCTCGTGCAGCAGCTTTAGTTCCATATACTGTAACTCGTAAGCAAGTTGTAACTGCACCATTTGAAAACTTAAAATAAGTTCTCTTCTACTCCTCCCCTTAGGGGAGTAACAATAAAAAAAAACCCCTTAATTAACATTTTCAATACACCTCTTAACAGCCTTTTAAGTAAAAAAAGTCAATAATAGATCAACTGCTATAAAAAAGGCTTATAAATGAGATGTTTTCGATTATTGGTTTTTTCTATGTTTCTCACATCTCTTTATGCCCAAGATTTAGACACCCTACTGCGTTTATATGAATCAGAATCTGAGCTCTCAAAAAAAACAAAAGATGAAAATGCAGGAAATCTTATCGTATATACCCGTGATGATTTGGAACGTATGCAGGTTGAGACCCTTCAAGATCTTTTTAAATCAGCACGATATTTTCGTTACCTCGAGAACAGACGCGGGGAACCCGACCCACTCAATGCAGACCCTCTCATATATAGTTCAAAAGCTATAAAAATTTATCTCAACAATACAGAGATAGCAATTCCACTTACGGGTACCGGCATTATCCTTTTTGGAAATATTGAGATGGATTTTATAGACCATGTAGAGATTTATCAAGGGTTTCCCTCTTTTGAATTTGCCATTGAACCTGCACTTGTTATTATTAAGCTCTATACAAAAACACCAAAAAAAGATGCCGGTTCACGCATAAAGGTCTTGGTATCTCCAAATGGTGCTAATAAAGAAAATGTATATACAGCTGATATCTCTGAAAATGACATCAAATACTTTATCTATGCAAACCACTCCGATGATATTAGAAAAAAACATAAACTTGAAGATAAAACACTCAAACGTGATACCCATACAAACCACTTTTATGCCTCTCTGGCAAAAGATGCATACAAACTCGAAGTCAATGCCCTTACCTCAAAACAGGATCAATTTTTAGGTGCAATACCGTTTGCCGTACCTACAGATACCGATAAAGATGTAAATTATTTCAGTACAACATTCAGTGCGCAATTTTTAAAAGACAAGAGTCTCTCTTTTCAAGCAACATATCTCCAACAAGATGGACAATACACAGCAGAGTATTCACCTGCTCTACCGCCTACAATTGGAGGATACTCATCATACAAACGCTCTTCTGAATCAAGAGCTATTACGACACTACTGAAAAAAGAGTACAAATTTACAAATAACGACTTGAGCATTGGCGCACAGTTTAGGCACAAATTTTTTCACTTTAACGATGTTGTACTCGACAATGTATTATTTCATACAACACAAAACTACACTCAAGAGGACATATACTCTCTTATGATTGAAGATGCCTTCTCCCTTACAAAAAATGATTTGATAAGTCTTTCTGTTATGACACAGTACTATGATAGAAATAAAGAGATGAAAAGCGAATCACCACTGCAGCTGCGTTTATCATACATTAAATCCAAGGACAATTTTCTCTCAAAAACATTTCTCAGCAGACAGGAATTTGTTCCCGAGCCTTATATGACTGCACAAGCCTATATCGGTAATCCAGAACTAAATATGGAGATTTATAAGGCAGCTATTGAGGAGTTTAGCTATACGACAGACCATACCTTTTCAAGAGTAACATTTTCATATGCAAAAATCAACAATTTTTTACTCTCTACCGATACGGGAAAAGTAGAGAACTCTAAAGAAGATGTTAATATATATACTGCTTCATTAGAGTTTACATACTCTTTTAAAGAATCTGACGAACTACAGTTTCAAGCCGACACTATACAGTTAAAAGGTTCTGACATTAAACTTGACTCTACTCATATCAATTATGTTATCAGAGTTTTCAACAATTTTGGCAAGCTTAATATTTTTAATGAACTTATTGTCAACCAAGGCTACCAGGGAGACAAGATAGCCTATGACTACTCGCTAGGTGCAAAATATGCTATTAATGAAGATCTGCATATCTCTGTAAGAGGAAACAATATCTTTAATACAGGGCTGAAACGTGCATACCTCTACAATGTCACACCCACTCCCCGTACTATTACGGTACCGGTAGTTGAGCAGCAGTTTATGTTAAGTATGGAGTACCTGTTTTGAAAAAGATACTCAGCATATTTCTTCTTAGCACTCTACTTTTTGGCGCAGACAATGACCTGCGTTTAGAGTCACGTATCTACTATGCCATAGCAAAAGAGTTAACACATAAGATAAAACCTCAAGTATATATGCAGAGTAATATTTCCTCAATCAAAAAGTTTTCTTCCAATTTCATTATCGTAGATAAATGTACGAAAGCCGACATTATCTTTGTAACATACCTAAAAGAGATTCAAAAAGAGTGTGAAGGGAAGATATTTTTTGGTTCACGCCATAAAACACTACAAAAAGAGCAGACTATCGGCGCATTTTTTTGGCAAAAAGGACGACCAAATATTCTCTTTTACAAATCCAGACTTGAACAATACGGTATCGAGTTAAATCAACACTTCAAAAAGTATATAGATAATGAAAAATAATACAAGAATGCTCTATAAAAATTTCAAATGGCTTGCTGTCATAATGTTTCTTATGTCCCTGCTCTCTTTGTATGTATATAAAAACTATCTTTCAACAAAAGAGGAGCTCTTTAATACCATTAAAACAGATTTGATAAATGAAAAGCTCTCCCTCTTTGAAAACTTCTCCAAACACTTAAAACAGGTGCATAACATAGATAACCTGATGCACCTCTCACATGATGAACGGTATGACCTTGAAACTGACCTCGCATTGATTAATGATAAAGATATTGAATATCTTTACATACTTTACAAAGATGAACAAGACCAGTTTCGCTATCTTCTTGATACAACACAGGATGAAGTTGAGAGAGCCTACCCCAAGCAGCTCTTTAATGCACAGACAGATATTTGGCAAAAGAGCTATGAGACACAGCACTACCAGCTACGCCTCCAAAACAACCTACAAACTTTATGGATAACAGTCGCATACCCCATAGTCCATAACAACAAGGTCATGGCAGTTCTTGGTGCAGACTTTACATATGATGTCTATTACCAACTTATCCAACATCTAAACCCCCTTGAAGATCTTTTTTTTTACATCACAGTTTTTATGAGCATGCTCTTTATATTGAGTTATTTTTTACTTTATCTCTATTATAAAATCAATAAAAAGACATACTTGGATCCACTCACGAAAATATATAACAGACAATACCTTCACGAGTTTATCAAACAAAAATCCCTTCAAAACTACCATCTTATGCTTATGGACATAGATCATTTTAAAAGAGTAAATGACAACTACGGGCATGATGTCGGAGATGATGTTTTAATAGCCGTTATCAATGAACTTAAAATACATCTGAGAGAAGATGACCTCATCGTACGATTTGGGGGAGAAGAGTTTTTAATCTTTATCTCTACAGACTCCTCCTTAAATATCGAAGATGTGGCACAGAGACTGCGGAGCGCTGTAGAGGAATTGTCCATAAAAACGACCACGCACATTGTAAATATCACCATTTCATTAGGGGTCAATCCCCATCCATATAAAGCAAGAGATATTGACGAAGCGATCAAAATTTGCGATGAACAGCTCTATATTGCAAAAAACAAAGGAAGAAACAGGGTAGTTATCTTTCAAGATACAAATGCAAAATACAGTACAACACACAATAGAATTACAGATATTCAAGAGGCTCTCAACAAAGAGAGAATTTTATGTGCTTTACAACCCATTATAGAGACTTCTACCATGAAGATAATGAAATATGAAGTCTTGATGCGTATGGAGGATAGAGAGGGAAATATCATCTACCCTGATGCCTTTTTGCCTTTTATCAAAAACACCTCTCTTTACATTTCGCTGACAAAAATAATTTTAGATAAAAGCATCCGGATTCTACAAAAAAACAAATATGCACTCTCTATCAATCTTGATCTGCAGGATATATTAAACAAAGATATCATTGCCCTTTTCAAGGAGCTCTTTGAAGAGCATAAAGATTTGGCACAAAGAATTACCATAGAGATACTCGAACATGAGGAGATTAACGATTTTGAGCATATACAGAAGAATCTGCATCTGTTTCAATCATTAGGCTTTAAAATTGCCCTAGATGATTTTGGTTCGGGGTATGCAAACTTTAGCTACCTTGTATACCTCAACCTTGATATCATCAAAATAGACGGCTCACTTATCCGCAATATAGACAAAAACAGTGCTGCTCAAAAAGTTGTAAAAAGTATCTTGTTTTACTGTAAAAGTATGAACATAGTTGCCGTAGCAGAACAGGTTGAAACAAAAGAGGAGTTTGAAACTCTCCTAGACCTTCAAATACAATATCTTCAAGGTTATTATCTTGGAAGACCCAAATTGGAAAAAAAAGCGTAAAAGGGAATATTTATTGCTATAATAATCTCAAAAAGCGATACTATGAAACTAGCACTTTTTCTCCTACTCTTCTCTTTTGGCTTCTTAAACGCAGTAGCATCCGACTTCTCTCTTATTATTCACAAACCATTCAACTCAGCCCTTTTAGATGTTACGGAGGATTATGACAGGAGTATCAGTGCTGTAGGGTTTACTAAAAACTACAAGAACACTACCATCACCTCCAAAACTTATACAAATGCTTTTGAGTATCTCGCAAGCCAATCTCACAAACATGGCTATCATATGTATCTTACGAAAATTGACAACCATGCTCATATTTTACTCTCAAAAACTGCTTCATTAAAAGAGTTCAACATAGCAGTATCATTACAAAAAACATCGACTAACGGTTACTTTGTCGGCGGATATATGATGAACGGAACCCTCCTTTTAGTAAAACTCGATGCAAATGGCAATCTTGTCTATTTTAAAAAATTTGGTACAAAAAACTTCGATAAGATGAACTCACTTGTAGCCTTACGAGATGGCGGTGTTTTAGCTGTCGGATTTTCTGCTACCTCAAGAGACAGACATGATAATATCTTTAAAACAGGTCTTGGAAATGACGACATCTTTATCACACGGTTTTCTAAAGAGGGACAAATGCTCTGGAGTAAAAAGTACGGTACAGAGCATGATGACCAAGGCATAAGTGCAGTAGAGGCCGATGATGGTTCCATAGTTGTTCTGGCAACAACACAATATAATAAGCACAAAGATATAACACTTATGCGTTTAAGCCAAAATGGAGACAAGGTTTGGCTCAAACATTTTCAAAGTACCAAACTTATCGAAGCAAAAAAAATCATCAAACTAAGAGATGGAAACTTTGTCGTTTCTCTTGTCTCATATGATGATTTCGCAAAAGCGGAGGTTCGGCTCATCAAGCTTGACCTCTATAAAAACGTTATAAATGATGAGACTCTCTCTACCAGATACGCAAGTGTACTCAATGATATCGCAGAGTTTTCCAATGGCAAAATCATAGGTGTCGGTTATGTAAAGGACAGGTTCAATACAGATGGTCTTGCAATGATATTCGATGCCAACTTGAAGCTCCTAAATCAAGAACACTACGGAGATAAAAACTACGATGTTTTCAATGCCCTGCATATCTTGCATAACTCTCAAGTAGCTGTAGTCGGACTTCATACAGAGAATGATTCGCAAGAAGAGAATATGTGGATTGTAAAGCTTAACAGCGATGCAAGTATGGCACAAACAGCACTTACCAATAACACTCTGTATAAAGAGCTATGTAAAATTTTTCAAGATGAAATAAAAACAAAAAAAATAACTATCAGTAGAGATTTGACCATTACTCTCACAGATAACAGTCTCTATTTTAAAACGGGAGCATACAGACTTACACAAAAGCAAAAACTCTTTTTAGATACGTTTTCTCATAAACTGATACCTTTTTTGAAAAAACATCAAAACAGGATTGACACGCTGGATATAAACGGACATACATCAAGTGAATGGAAACAGAGCGATTTTAAAGAGAGGTATCTCAAAAATGCCAAACTTTCACTGCAACGTGCCTATGAGACACTACACTATATTTTCACAATACAGGATAACCAAACGCAGCACTACCTCACAAATATTCTCAAAGGAAGCGGCACAAGTTACAGAGACAAAATTATGTTAAACGCAGTAGAGGAGAGAGAGAAATCAAGAAGAGTAACTTTTAAAATCTTACTCCGCTAGCCGCAAGTCGGCACTTCTCCGTCTGAAGCATATTTCCAGACAAAGTCATAAAGATTTTTCATATCTTTTTCTCTCATTTTCTTTATCTTCTTCTCTGCATGAGGACAGAGAGAACTCCACTCATTTTTAAGTTTCTCTGTCTTTTTTAAAGCAGCCCACCCTCTACGATCATGTTTTATGGCAAAAATACCACCGTTTTTTATGGCATCTTGTTTGCAGGCATTTTTAAGTTTTTTCATATAAACCATCTTACCTCTGTTTGCATCAGCAGCTGCGTTTGTAGTAAAAACTGATGCTCCGAGCAATGCAAGTACAAAGAGGGGAATTGCTTTTTTCATTTGATATCCTTCATATATGTGATAGGTTTGTGTTATCTTACATTTATCTTGATAAATTATAGATTAATCTTATATCTCATTTTTCTTTCTCTTTAAGTCTCTTTAATGTTACATTACACTCATGTGGGTTCTTTTTGCAAAACTTTTTCTTTATTTCCCGACTGGAACCGCCAGACATATCATGCATCACAAAAACAAATGAGAAGAGATAAAGTATAGAAAATCCACCGATTAAAGCAGTGACAAAGTATATATTGAAAAATTTATTTCGTTTAGCCATAATAAACTCCTCAGCTATACCATCTTACATTTATCTTGATAAATTATAGATTAATCTTATATTACTTAGGTATCAGTTGCGTTTGCACCTTGACGGAAAGAGAGTCTTGTTTTATCTTGTTTTAGTTTTTTATAGAGTTTGAATTTTGCTTTTTGTAACTCTTCATCACTGTAATCAAACTCTTTTTTTAAAGCTTCATCATCAAGCCCAGCTGTATCCATAGCAAAAAGCTTCAGCTCTTTTTTTGTCAGTTTTGCTTTTAGAACCCCATAGAGCTCTTTGTCATCTTCCATCAAATCAATGGCATCAATTTTACAAAATTGTGCTAGCTTTTCGCGAAAATTATTCTCATCGTGGTATTGTCTCCAGACACTGTTTTTTAACATTATATTTCCTTTAGTATTTGCGTCAGATCTTTTGTATCGACGATGATATTTGCTTTGGCTTTGAGTATATCTCTTGCACAGAATGCTATGCGTGTTCCTGCATGAGCGAACATTGAGAGGTCATTTGCTCCGTCACCGCATACAAGTGTCTCCTCTTCAGTGACACCCATCACATTTTGCAGACGAGTAAGCATGTCACCTTTGGAGAAGTTAAACATCATATCTCCACCGACAAGACCTGTGAGCTTTCCATCTTTTTCATGCAGTACGTTTGAAAAATCGGCATCAAATCCTAAAATATCTTTGGCATGTGATGTAGCAGTGCGGAATCCACCACTAAAGCAGACAACTTTAATACCACGGCTTTTAAGTTCGGCAATGGTCTCTTTTGCTCCGGGCATATATGGCAAGTTATGTGAAATTCTCTCTACAATTGAAAAGTCAAGACCTTTTAAAAGTCCTATTCTTTGTTGGAGTGATTCAAAGAAGTCTAAACGACCACTCATCGCCTCTTCTGTAATACGAGACACCTCTTCGCCTATTCCCAACTCCTCAGCAAAAAAGTCGATGGTCTCACCATCCATAAGTGTCGAATCAAAGTCAAATACCGCAAGTTTTAGCATAAATTTTCTCTCTTTTGTATATAATGTCGAAATTATAGCGAAATAGGATATTTTTTGTTTGATACACTGATAAACAAGTTAAAAAATGATACATATATTACACTGGAAACGACACCCGGGCACTCTGCTACTTTTAGTCCTACAATAGACAAAATTGCAAAACTCGGACTTGATAAAATGGTCGATGGATTCTCTACGACAGACAATCCTCTGGCAAAACTCAAGTTCAATGCTCTCTTTGCAGCCAAACTGCTCCAAGATAGATTTAACAAACCTGTCATCGCGACAATGAGCATGCGTGACAGAAACAAAATAGCCCTCCAATCTGACCTGCTCGGTGCAAATGAGTTTGATGTTCGTGCTATTTTGGCACTTACGGGTGATCCTGCAAATATCAGTGACCAGCCAAACACAAAGGGTGTTTTTGAAGCGGATAGTTCTCTTCTTCTGGATATCATCGCTGCGTTTAACTCAGGGATGGATTATGCGGCAAAACCTTTGGCCGTACCGCCTGCGCGTATCCACCCTTTTGCCGTGGTAAACTCTTATGCAAAAAATCCAAAAACCCTGCAAAAAAAGATGCAAAAGAAGATAAAACACGGTGCCATCGGCATTATCACACAGCCTGTTTATGATCTGGAAAATGCAAAAGAGCTTTTAGAGCTCAAAGAGCGTGCAAATGATGAATGTTGCTCTGAGAACAAAAATGCAGAGCTTATTTTAGGTGTTTTTCCCATTACAAAGCTTCGTACTGCACAGTTTCTCTCTTCTCATGTACCGGGCATCAATGTCCCTCCGTGTTGGATAGACAAGCTTCGTGAAGCAAACACAAAAGGAGTAGAAGAGGAGTATAAAGTAGGATTTGAGCTCAGTAAAAAACTCTTTGAAGATTTAAAAGAACTCCACCCAAAAATCCACCTTATGACGGCAAATCAGTTTGGCATAGCTAAAGAGATACTCTCGTAGAGAACGATCTTTGTTAAAAGGCCTATGCCTCAAGATTTAACAACTTCTCCAAATCACTTACACTTTTTACACTTTCAATCTTCATATCAAAATGCTCATGAGACATCGTTATATCGGTTCCTTTGAGCACTTCATCAAGTCGTTGGATATATTTTTGAAGGTCAAAATGTTCTGCGTTTAAAACTACAAACTGGTCGCCATAGATTCTAAAGACCAGGTCACCATTGCTGATTCCCTCTAACGCCTGTGCAAATTTTCTAAGAAGTTTGTCCCCTTCACTCCAGCTGTGTTTTTTATTGTATTGACTGAAATTATGCAAAGAGAGAGTATTTATACATCGCATATTAAACTCATCCGTATTGTTGTAAGCCAATACAAATTCCAGATAATCTTTGTTGTAAACATCAGTAATCTGATCTTTGTAAAAGTAGGAAAACCGCTCTTTTTCTATCTTGCTTTTTGGTCTTTGTGATATCTCCATCTCTATTGTCACATCTTTAAGAGCGATAAGAGCTGCGTTTACAATCTCACTGTGAAACTGTTTTCCTGATAATTTTTGTAGCTCTTTGAGTGCTACATCTACACTTTTTCTTGTTTTATAGATTCTGTTTGTTGTCATTGCATCAAAGGCATCAGCAACTGTCATTATCTGAGATAAAATCGGAATCTCATCACCTTTGAGTCCTTGAGGGTAACCGCTTCCATCATAATGTTCATGATGGTGTCTTACAATTTCGGCAATATTTTTATAGATATCTACCTCATTGAGAAGTTCATAACTTACAACAACATGTTCTTTAATAATTTCATACTCAAGAGGAGTTAATTTACCCGGCTTTAGAAGTATGGAGTCAGGCGTTGAAATTTTCCCTATGTCATGCAACATACAGGCACGATATAGATCATCCAGCTTCTCATCGTTAAAGCCCATCTGCTTGGCAATCAGTAGAGAGTATTTTGCAACTCTTTGTGTATGCCCTGCTGTATAACTGTCTCTTTTTTCAATGATGTTTACCAAAGAGAAAATATGCTGTTCATAATCTTTTATCTTATCTTCCAAAAGCTCTTTTGCTCTTTTTCTACCATAAAATATAACCAATAGTCCAAGTAGATATATGACAAGTATGATGCTGACATCTTCTAAAGAATGTTTAAAAGCCTCTTTATAATAAGGCTTCATAGGAATCGAAACAGAAACACCACCTCTTATATCTCCCACCTTGTAACCTTGAAATGCATGGCATTTCAAGCACGATTTTTGTGTAACAAGAGGACGCATATATCGGAAATACTCTTCCCCTTCAATGAGCTCTTTTGTCGAGTAAGATTTCCCTGTAATCTCAGCCTCTTCAAGAACTTTTTCTTCCCACTTGTCAGGCTTGTTTTTGGGATTCATCAAAATTCTACTTGTGATATGCCCTTTTGTGCCATAGAGCTGAGAGTAGTCATGCATCATTTGCGAGAGTGTGTAGGCTGGATTCATCAGGGTTAAATGCTGCCCTGCACTTGTATAAACATCACGGTTTTTAATGTGGGAAAGGTATGGATTTGGAGGTGTTTTTTTTGTTATGGGTACATAAACACCACCATGTGAAGCCACCCACGAACGGTATGCCAAATCCTTTTTCACGCTTACTTCAGCTTCTGCTTTTGCCAAGGATTCTGCATAATCATAGTTGTTTTTTATATTTATCAAGCCGGCACCAAACATCACCACGCTCCAAATAAATATAATCATATATACAACTTTGTTTATAAACCGTACTCTATAGCTCATATTTCATCTAGCCTTATTATTATAAAGTTGCATTATACCAATATTTAATCTAAAGAGTGTTAGAATAGTCTTGCAAACCATAAAAATTTCATATTCAAGAGAAATAATATGTCTAAACGGCTTATAACCTTTGTGCTTCTGTTATCCTCATTTTTGACAACATTATCTGCCGATAACAGATACAAGAGACCGGCTTCTATCTTGGCTGCCGGAAATTTAAAATTTGTTTTTCCACAAATCATACAAAAATTCTATGAAAAATATCCAAATGCTTCTGTACATATTCAATACGGTGCTTCAGGAACCTTGGCTGAAGCCATTTTGGCAGGCAAAGAGTATGACATATTTTTTTCGGCAAATGTCGCATATACACAAAAAATATATGAAGCAAACAAAAGCGCAACACAACCAAAAAAATATGCCCAGGGACTACTGATACTTTTCGTCCCTTCAAATCCCTCTCTTGCGCACAAAGGACTTAAACTTTTAGCCGATACAAAAATAACAGCAATTACGGTTGCAAACAGTGCTGCTGCACCCTATGGCGTTGCTGCAATGGAGGCTATAAAAAATTCAAAATGTTGCCAAAATATTCTTGATAAAATCCGCTACTCCTCTGATGTTGCCACAGCGATTGATAATGTCATCTGGCAAGGAGATGCAGGTTTCTTATCAAAATCTGCCCTCTATATGATTCCCGATAACAGAAAAAAAGAGGGCATCGACTGGATAGATATAGATACAAAACTCTACTCTCCTATTATCCAATCCTATGTTGTCTCCAAAGAGGGACTCAAAAATGAGAATGCACAAAAGTTTTTACACTTTATTGAGTCTGATGAAGGACAAAAGATCTTTAGAGACAACGGATATAAAAATATCAAAGCGCAATAAATAGTAAATTTGCTATAATCACGCTTATAATTCAAGTAACACATATCTAGGAAAAAAATGATAGATTTAAAACAACTGCAAAAAAACTTCGAGGCTGTCAGTCAAAAACTCAAACGCAAAGGGGTTGATGAGAAGCTCCTTGAAAAAGTAAAAATTAAATTTGAAGAGCTCAAAGAGGCAAAAGCAAATTTTGAAGCACTTCAGGCTGCGCAGAATGCAATGAGTAAAGAGTTTGGTATCTATAAACGAGAAGGCAAAGATATCTCAGAACTTAAAGCAAAAGTAGATGAGAACAAAATCCGTATCGCTGATGCTTTGGAGATACAGCGTCTTCGCCAAGAGGAGCTTGAGAAGCTTGCAATGGCTATTCCAAATATTCCCGATGATAATGTTCCAGACGGAGAAGATGAAGAGGATAATGTAGAACTTAAAAGAGTGCTCACTCCACGTGAATTTAGTTTCACACCAAAAGAGCACTGGGAGCTTGCAGAGCAAAACGGTTGGATAGATTTTGAACGTGGTGTAAAACTTGCAGGAAGCCGTTTCAGTGTTGCTTATGATATGGGTGCAAAACTCGAACGTGCACTTATCAACTTTATGCTCAACTACAATGCAAAAAAAGGCTACACAGAAGTAAGTGTTCCACACATTGTAAACCGTAAAGCACTTGAAGGTACAGGACAACTTCCAAAGTTTGAAGATGACCTTTACAAAATAGAAAATCAAGACCTCTTTTTAATCCCAACGGCAGAAGTACCACTCACAAATCTTTTTCAGGATGAAATTCTCTCAGCAGACCAACTCCCCATTAAGATGACAGGCTATACATCATGTTACAGAAAAGAAGCAGGTGCAGCAGGACGTGATACACGCGGAATTATCCGTCAGCATCAGTTCCATAAAGTAGAGCTTGTATGTATCACAAAACCTGAAGAGAGCGAAGCTATTTTTGATGACATGGTAGCAACTGCATCAGAAATCTTAACAGCACTTGAACTGCCTCACCGTTTGGTAAATCTCTGTACGGGTGACTTGGGATTTGGTGCGGCACATACAACAGACATCGAAGTGTGGCTTCCTGGACAAAACACCTACCGTGAAATAAGTTCTATCTCAAACACAAGAGAGTTCCAAGCAAGACGAGCTAAAATTCGTTATAAAAACGGCAAGAAAAATGAGCTTGTAAATACCCTAAACGGAAGCTCTTTGGCAGTAGGTCGTACTATGGTGGCTATCATGGAGAACTATCAAAATGAAGATGGAAGCATTGATATTCCTGAGGTTTTAAAACCTTATATGGGGATGTAATTTGATGGACGGTACAAAAAGAGCCAACATCAAACATGGGATGAGCGTTGCCATAGTCTTAAAACAAGACCAAGAGAGTGGCAGACTTACTGATGGTATTGTCAGAGACCTGCTCACAAAATCAGCCTCGCACCCTCACGGCATCAAAGTACGTTTGATGAGTGGTGAGGTCGGCAGAGTAAAAGAGATCTATTAGATCTCTTTTCTTAAAATACACTGTTTATAAAGACAAGAAACTTCTCTCTTTGTGCCAGATCACTGTTATCATTGAAAATATACTCAAAACTTATGGGAAATACCAAAGAGTTTAACATAACTGCCTCTAACTCCAAACCAACCTTAACCTCATTAATTTCATAACTCCTGTTTGTAAAATCTGTAAGATTGTAGTATCTGTACTTTGCATAAAGTGCTTCACGTCTCAGAGAAAAAGGAAAGGTAAAGAAGTAAGATGAGAAGTTCATTACTTTCACAAGATCTGCTTCCATATAACCTGCATTTTGCATATAGATCGTATTTTTTAAACTTGGCATATGCAGTGTAGCCGGGTCTGTATCATTTACATTCATAATATTTGAGATCTTTACTCCTCTCTCATCAAGTGCTGTATTGCTGTTAGAGCCTGAATATTTTGCACCAACACCTGCATAAAATTCTGCAGGCAGATCATGCTTGAAGAGATACTCAGCACCAAACATCAGATCATCTCTCTCTTTTACACCATAGAGTTGGATATAGTTTAGGTAGTTATCATATTTGCTTACGCCAAACTGCTCCTCTTTATAGAGTGTAAACGTTGCACTCAATGGCTCACGAGACGCACTCTCATAATCTTGAAAATAGTTCACTCCAACTGCACCATAGTAATAGCCACGCTCTAAAAACGGCAGTGTTGCGTTTGCGAAGAGACCACTGTCACGGACATCCGTTCTCCCTCCCTTATCTATAACACTGTATGCTGTAATCATGTAGTTTAATAAATACTGTGCATTTGCATACCCTACTCCTGCAACAGTGACATTACTCTCATCCCGACTTACAAAAACATTTGCAGAGTTTTGAGTCAAAGGATCGGCAAAGTTGATATTTACCTCACCTACAATACCATTATCACCTCCACCAAGATAGAGATCTGTAGCGCTGTAATGCATATCAAAAAATGAGTAATATGCATCTGATGTATCAAGCTTCTCTATTTGTTCTCTACTTCCTTGCCCGTAGTAGCTTTTATCTTCAAAAAAGAGTCTGGTATCAAATGGCTCACCTGCCATCTCTTTTGCATCACTGATGACATAGTAGTACTCATTTTCATCGATTGCTCCAAGCAGAAGTTCATTATCATTAACTACTCTTGCATCGATAATATTATCTGCATTACTTGCCCGTAAAATATGGCCATTTTTATATCTATAGAGGGTCGAACCGTTTGTCGAGTTTGCTACAAAATAGATGCCGCCTTGAGAATCCACATCACATACCAGTCCATAAAATCCCTCATAGGAGTACAGAGGTGTTTTGTTCTTGTAAAGTGTTCGTCTCTTTCCGTTTTGTTTAAAATAGTAAAGATTTTCATCTTTGTCCACAATAACAGATGAGTTTACCTGTGCATAAAATGTATCACCCACATAGAGTTGTGGTTGGGAGTATGAGGAGGGAACATCAAAATATACAGCTCTGCCATCGGTGAGGTAAGCCTGCACCATTTTAGACTCTGTTCCCTCTTTTATGATCGCTGCGTTTGAGAAGAGTCCCTGCATGATCTTTGTAGGTGAAGTCTTGTAACTCCCCTGTGTATAGTAGTCTCCATCTTTTTTGATGACCTTGCCGGCTAACCAACTATCTCTGTATTTTTTAAGCTGTTGCGTTTGCTTATTAATGACCACAAGTTCCGGTGCGCGAACACCACTCTCATTTGTTATAAAATAGATCTCATCTTCTGAATTGCCAAGAGAGTAAAAAAATTGAGAAGCTGCAACTCTTTTACCATCTGCTTTTACTATGGAAGAAGCTATACTTCTCTCTTCATTGGCAAAATCTTGTAAATTTGTCTCAAAATCACACCCTACAGCTCTCTCCATACTGCTGTTAGTAAAAAATGGCCACCACCAATCTTGAGAGTGGTATTTAAAGTAGCTGTTGATCTCTTTTAGACCATACTTCTTCGCCATAAAAAGGTTAAAAAAACCACCCTGTATATAAGCGATCTCTCCATAAGGAAAACCAAATCTTTGATTATAGACATATGCAGGGGTAATATTTCCTGCTTTTGCCTGCAATGCAGTCTCTACTTTCATCCGTCCGCTGTAGAGACGACCTCCGTTCCCATGCCATGACTCATTCAGCACAGCGTTACCTTCTGTCATAAAAGGGTTTTCCATGACATTTGGCGTAATGATAGGAAACGGAACTATAACGATGCCGTTACCAAAAACAGTATGAAGTGAGCGAGAAACTATGCTTCCTTTCATATTCATTTGGTAGTTATGGGCTGTTTCATGGTACAAAAGTGTATCCAGCCAAGAAGTTGAGCAGAAATAATCCACCATCTCACTCCCGCCAATATAGTTAATCTGTCGATTATTTGGAAATTGTGTTGAAAAAGCATTTGGAATCTGATTGTTATCTGATATCAGCCCTACATAGAGTCGCTCATCAAGCTTCCAATCATAGAACTTCTCATACTCTTGCTGCAAAGAGGGTTCGATATCTGCTGCCTCTTGCGCAAACTGTATATTGTCTTTGGTATATATCATTTCAAGATTATTATTTTTTAACTTATGCGTATAGTAAGCTTTATCCTGAGGTACAACTGCATCACCGACAAAGGCTAACTCTGCTTGTAAAAGACAAGAGAAGCTCCAAGCCAAAAGTATGATCTTTTTCATTTTCTTTCCATATAACTTACAAGGTATTTTTTGCACAAACTACAAGTGGTGGCAGAGTTTGCTCATCTGTTTTTAATATATCTAAAAAACATTCACTGATCTGACTTTTATTGAGTGAGTAGATCACCCACTTTCCCTGCTGCTTTGTACTGACCATTTGCGCTTCTCGCATCAGCTTGAGATGACGAGAAACCAGAGGCTGTGAAAGGTCTAAAGTATCGCAGATTTCACAAACACACAACTCTTCTTCTCGATACATCAAAGCTATGATCTTCACCCTGTTTATATCTGATAATATTTTGGCAACTTGAACTAACTTTTCCAACTAATCTCTTTTGAAGTTTTATTATATAACAATTCTGTTATATGAATTATATCATAAATTTTATAGAGGCAAGCACAATGGAATATGCAATACTTTTTTTCTCGGCACTTTTTGATCTTAGTAATGCCATGGCACCCTATATTCTCTTTGGTCTAGTTTTTGCAGGTTTTTTGCATGAACTCGTACCTGAGAGTATCGTAAAGAACCATCTCGGAGGCAGCTCTGTAGGCTCTGTCATTAAAGCTACTCTCTTTGGTATCCCTCTTCCTGTATGCTCTTGCGGGGTTATCCCTCTGGCTACAGGCATAAAAAAGAGCGGTGCGAGTAACGGCTCTACCCTCTCTTTTCTAATCTCCACTCCCATCACAGGAGTAGACTCCATCTTGGCAACATATGGTATGTTTGGCTGGGCATTCACCCTCTATCGTATTGTGACATCTATTATCATCTCTATCATTGCAGGAGTCTTGGCAAATATCTATGGAGAACAAGAGCAGAGACATCCAACCCAACAACAGTCTCAAACGCAGGAGAGTTGTAGTGATGAGAGCTGTTGCAGTGGCTCTTCTTGTGAAACAAACAACAGCTGTATGCCAAAACGTGCTCTTGAGTACGCATTTACAACTCTTTTAAAAGATATAGCTTCACCTCTTTTTATCGGTTTAATTCTTGGTGCTCTTATTACTGTTGCCATACCCGACAATCTAAGTGAAATTCTTATACAGTACAACTGGCTCTCCTACATCATCGTTATTTTTATTGCCGTACCTATGTATGTTTGTGCCACAGCATCACTCCCTATTGCGGCAGGTTTGATGTTAGCAGGTGTCTCGCCCGGTGCTGCGTTTGTATTTTTAAGTGCAGGTCCAGCTACAAATACCGTCACAATCGGAGTTGTAAAAAAGATGCTTGGGACACGGACACTTTACGTTTATCTAGCAAGTATCATCATAGGATCACTTCTTTTTGGATTTGGACTTGACTATATCCTGCGTGATGTAAGTATCAGTGAACTGGTACATATAGAAGAGGATTTCGGTATAGCAGCATGGCTCTCTTCAGCAATACTCTGGGGATTTGTACTCTACTATATCATAAAGCCCTATTTTATAAAAAACGATACAAGCTGTTGTAGTTCTTAAGGTATAATCAACTATGAAAAGAAAAAACATACTCCTTTTTTTACTCCTCTTTGCTATGAGCTTTAACACGTTACATGCTTATGTCCTTGAATTAGTAGATATACATCCGTGTGAAGTGAGTGAGTATGTTCTTGAGTTTGACAAGCCCGTACATGATGAGAACAACCATGATATCTGCGATATACATCACGGTTTTCATCTTGTTTTCCTGATGCCATTTACAACTCTGATGCTGCATAACACTACTGCGTCACTACACCCACTCTACTCTCAGCAAGAGCACTCCTACAGATACAACCCTGACTTTTTACGCCCTCCTATCATCTGATTTTCCCACTCATTTACAATAACTAATACAAAGGAAAAAACAGATGATAAAAATAGCATCTCTAGTTTTATTTTCTTCTTTGCTTGTGCATGCACAGAGCTTTTTGGACTTTAAAGAAGAGGCTCTCAAAAAGAGTCCCTACCTCAAAGCAAATCAACTCATGCTGCACAAAACTAAAGAAGAAAACAGAATTAATTTACGATACAAAAACCCAACTTTAGGCTTGGAGCTTTCACAATTCAGCCAAAAGCCGACAGATACAAAAGAGAACGGATACAGAGTAGCACTCACTCAGCCACTGCGTTTATGGGGTATAAGCAGCGATAAAGATGCCCTTAACAAAGCACAAACAGCCTTGGCGCAAAAGAGTATTTATCGAAACAGAGCACTCTTTATACGTGATTTGTCACTATATTATCTCAACTACAAACGGCTTGCA
This sequence comes from uncultured Sulfurimonas sp., assembly GCA_964499805.1. Taxonomy (GTDB): domain Bacteria; phylum Campylobacterota; class Campylobacteria; order Campylobacterales; family Sulfurimonadaceae; genus Sulfurimonas. Next base: position 9,764 of record CAZCMR010000005.1, on the reverse strand, counting down.
CATTTACAAGAGCTACGCACTCAAGAGATTGCTATTGCAAAAAAGATTACAGATATCTCCAAAGAGCGTTTTGAGAGTGGAACTATCGCAAGAGTAAAGTACATACAAGCAAAACTCGACTTGCAACGTACACAAAACCGTCTCGATGAACTTGAAGTAGCACGACTAAACTCTCTGTATGAGCTTCTTGGCTTTTCAGGAATCAAAGAGGAGCGAGAGATTCAAAGCACTCATGCATTTGTTTTGCACAAAACAAGTACAGAATCTCCCGATATAAAGCTCTTAAATGCTCAAAAAGAGCTAAATATCGCAAAAGCAAAACTCAACAGTAACCAACTTGAATGGATAGCACTGCGTGCAGAGTATGAAAAAGAGCCAGATCAAGATATCTACCGTGTGGGAGTCAATATTCCTCTTGTTCTTTTTAACTCCAAGCAAGAGGAGCAGAAAATTGCCAAGATCCAAACCAAAAGAACAGCACTGCTCGTAGAACAAAAAGAACACTCAAACGCAGTTGAGTTACAAAAAACACTACATCTGCTCCAGAAGCTCACTACTCTGCAACAGAGCACAAAAGCATTGAAAAATGCACAAAATGAACTCTTAATAATGTATGAAGATGGCTACAAAATAGCAAATATCGACCTCATCGAACTCCAGCTCATTAAAAATCAGATGATAGGTACACAACAAAAATTAATAGAGTTAAAGATACAAAAAGAGCAATATATCGTCCACTACAACTACCTCACAGGAGCACATAATGAATAAAATATTTTTCACACTTACAATTCTCTACACAGCTATATTTGCTGTTGAGATACCGATACAAAAAGTCACATTACACTCTTTTTCAGAGTCAAAGAAGATAAATGCAAAAATTATCCAACTCTCAAATGCACAAGAAATGATAAGTTCTACTGTGTCAGGACATCTTGAGAAGTACTTTGTAAAACCTGCACAACTTGTCAAAAAAGGAGATAAAATCGCTCTTATAGAGTCTATGGATATCTCCCGTATGAGCGCAGAGTACCTATCACTTAAACAACAGCTTATTTCCTCTGCAAAAAATTATGAAGCACTTAAACAACTCTATGCAAAGGGAATGAGTTCTATGTCTGAACTAAACAATCAAAGCATACAAAAAAATGCCCTAACGGCAAAACTAAACGCAGTTGAATCTCAGCTCAAGACTTTAGGCATTAAAACAGACAAACTTATCAAAGCCACCCCAAATTTTATTTTATATGCTCATAGCAGTGGAAAAGTTTCAGCTCTTTTAAAACCGTTGCACTCCTCTATAGATAAAAATGAGCCACTTGTAACTATTTCAACCAGACATGCTTACTATATAAAATCATACCTTCCTTTAAAAACTGCCCTTAATGTCAGACTCGGAGATAAACTCGTTGCATATTATGGAAATAAAAAGATACAAACCCATATCACCCAGATAATGCCAAAAGTTGATGAGGAGACACAAAGAGTCATAGTGCTCTCAAAGGTAGATAAAAAGGTAGAAAATCTTTTTATAAATACCTATGTAGAGGCAAAACTCTACTTTGGAAAAGTCTTTAAGCATCCGGCTGTAGAGAAGTCTGCATTGAGTTTTTTTAATAATGAATGGGTTGTTTTTGTCCCAAACGAACACCACGCAGACGAAGAGCAGGAACGTGAAATCCCATTTACACTTCGTGTACTCAAGATTATTACACAAGATGAAGATTTTGTAGCTGTTGATGGTCTTGAGCTCAAAGAGGAGTATGTCAGTGACAAAAGCTACTATGTAAAGTCAATGCTGTTAAAGTCATCTCTTAGCGAAGAAGATGAGTAGGAGCGCAGTATGTTAGATAAACTTATAGAGCTCTCGCTCCGATACAGACTCCTTGTGATAGTCGCCTTTACCGCCATTGCACTCTTTGGCTACAAGGCTTACAGAGAGATTCCCATTGATGCTTTTCCAGATATCACGCCTAAACAGGTTGTTATCTATACGGAGAGTCCAGGAAACTCTGCTCAGGATATAGAAAAGCTTATTACCTACCCCATAGAGTCTGCTTTAAGCGGCATGGCAGGTGTAAAACTTATCATGTCAAACTCCATCTTTGGACTCTCCTATGTTTCGGTGTTTTTCGATGATGCGATGGATATTTACTTTTTACGTCAATTGGTAAATGAGCGTTTAAGCAGTGTTGACATCCCTAAAGGATGGGGGAAACCGACACTTGGACCAAACACAACAGGTTTGGGACAGGTCTTTTGGTATCAGGTAAAAGACAGCACAAACAGATACACTCTACGTGAACTCAGAGAGATGCAAAAGTATATTGTAGCGCCTCTGTTTAAATCGGTCTCAGGTGTAGAAGAGGTCATTGGGTGGGGAGGAGAACAAAAACAGTACGATGTTTTAATAGATACAAAAAAACTGCAGGATTTCTCACTAACCTATGCCGACATTATCAACGCTTTGCAAAATTCAAATGAGGCAGCAGGGGGACAGTACCTCGAATTTAATCGTGAGCAGTACCTAATACGCGGTGCTGGACTCTATAAAACCCTTGATGACATACGCAATACCGTCATCAAAGACACAAAAGGGCAAGCTGTTATCATTGGTGATATTGCCAAAGTGCAAGAGGGGTCTGCTCCACGTTTTGGAGCAGTCGCCATTGATGGAAGTGAAGCGGTAATGGGCATGGTTTTACAAAGAAGTGCAACAAATGCAGCAGAGGTGGTAGAACACCTCAAAGAGAAGATAAAAACAGTAAATAGTGCCCTACCCGACGGTGTACATATATCGACGATATATGACAGAACAGAGATAACACACAAAGCGGTAAATACTATGACCACAGCACTCTTAAGCGGTGTTGTTTTAGTTATTATCGTGCTTTTTTTATTTCTTTTTGAACTTCGTAGTGCTTTTATTGTTATCATATCACTTCCGCTCTCTCTACTCATTGCTTTTTTATTGATGGACTATTTCCATCTCTCTGCAAACCTCATGAGCCTGAGCGGTCTTGCCATAGCAGTAGGAATGATAGTCGATGGAACGATAGTTATCGTTGAGAACAGTTTTCGACTGATACATGATAAGCCAAATACTCCAAAACTCGAAATTGTTACGCAGTCGGCAAAAGAACTTGCAAAACCTGTCACCTTTGCTGTGCTCATTATTGCAGCTGTTTTTATTCCGCTTTTGAGTCTTGAGGGTCTTGCAGGAAAGCTCTACACACCTATGGCCCTCAACATCGTTTTTGTTATGCTTGGCTCACTTGCAGTTGCTCTTATTTTGGTACCGGTGCTTGTCCTCTTGCTCCTAAAACCTACCAAATCGGCTGAAAACTCTTTGATGAAAGTGATAAAAAAAGCCTACACTCCTCTTTTACTTCTAGCACTTAAGAATGCAAAAAAAATTCTGTTACTTGTAACACTTTTGTTTGTTGCTCTGAGTTTTATACTTACACAGCAGGGTCGTGAATTTATGCCTGAGCTCAATGAAGAGTCTATTATGTATCGTGTTATTGCCATTCCCGGAACTTCCCTTACCCAGTCGGTGGAGAGTGCAAAAAAAATTGAAAACTACATCCTGAAAAACTATGCAGAAGATGTCAGTTCTGTCCTCTCCATGATAGGAAGAAGTGAAAAGGGAGAGACAGCACAGGCAAACTACATGGAGATTCTACTCACGCTCAAAGCAGATATCAAAGATCTGCCAAAACTCACACAAAAAATGAGTGAAGATCTCGAACATACCTTCACTTTTGTGCAGTTTATTCCAACACAGCCTATCGCTATGCGAATAGAGGAACTTTTAGAGGGAGTAAAGGCGGAACTTGCCATTAAAATATATGGAGATGACCAAAAAACACTTGATACTATTGCAAAAGAGATTCAAAGCAGTATCGGTGATATTGATGGTCTTGAGCGTATGGAACTTGAAACGCAACTTGGTCAGGCACAGATTAAGATCTCTCCCAATTACCTTGCTCTTGCACGTTATGGTATCAGTGTAGATGAAGTGATGCAGATAATTCGCAACGGCATAGGAGAAGAGAGCGTCACACAAAAGATTGAAGGCATACGTCGTTTTGGAATTGTTGCGAAGATAAAAGATGCGAAAAAAGACATCCAGTCAATCAAAAATGTCACTCTGCGCTCACGAAGCGGCAAAGTTGTCACGCTCGAGCAGATTTGTGATATCTCTGTCATTCAGGGAGCCTCTTTTATCAAACGAGAGAATCTAAGCCGCTATATGCTCCTCTCAATGGAAGTGCAAAACAGAGATGTTGCCTCCTTTGTAGCAGAAGCCGATAGCGTTATCCAAGAGAGAGTAAAAATGCCTGCAGGCTACTACATAGCATGGGCTGGAGATTTTAAGAATATGCAAGAGGCAACAAAAAAACTTCTCGTTATTATCCCTGTTACTCTGTTTTTGGTAATCTTACTGCTCTACACTGCGTTTAATTCTTTCAAAAAAGCGATGCTTATTCTACTGAATGTTCCTTTTGGCTTTATCGGAGGTATTATTGCTCTGCTAATAAGCGGCATTTACCTCTCAGTCTCTGCCATTATCGGCTTTTTAGCGATTTTTGCCATTGCCATACTCAACGGTATCGTGCTTGTAAGCTTTATTGACGAATTACGTGCAAAATACCCCGATGTTTCGCTCCAAACAATACTCAAAGATGCAGCACTGCTGCGTTTACGTCCTGTACTGATGACTGCCTTTACAACACTCTTTGGAATACTGCCTCTGCTATATGCCTCTGGTGTAGGAAGTGAGATACAGTATCCTTTGGCAGTTGTCATTACCGGTGGAATTATCAGTTCCACCCTACTGACACTGTTAATTTTACCTGCAACCTATCTTCTATTTTATAAACCAAAAGAGTAGAGTTAGCGAAGTACTAACACTTCGCTAACTCTTTTATGTGACAATACCAACATCAAAACAAAGGAGTTGCAAAACTCCCAAGTTTGAAAATTCAACTTTACACAAAGGATTTAAAATGAACTTTGCAAAAATTACATTATCGGTTGCTCTTCTTGGAGCATTTACATTAGGTATGGCAGAAGATACTACTACGCAAACAACGACAATAGACGCGCAAATCGAGAAAATTCAAAATGCACCGGCACAGGAGCGTGTTGAGCTTATGAATGAGTTCAAACAACAACTTGCAAATATGAATAAAGAGGAGCGAATGGCTGCTATCTCTCAAATGCAAGAGAAGATGCAGGCTAAAGTACAAGACAATATGGATAACACTAAAGAGATGGGAAATATGACTCATCAAAGAGCTCAAGAGATGGCACAGGGAAAACAGGCAGAAGCGATGGACCATATGAACCAGATGCAAAACATGAACCAGATGCAAGCAGGAAATCAAATGAAACATATGATGGATCAAGGCGGTGCAGCTACGCATAGCGGCAATGGAGGTATGTCAAATAACGGAAATTTTTAAGAAAGTATAGTATAGTCACACTCTCAAAGTGACTATACCCGCCTACTATTTAGAGGAGAAGAAATATGAATAAGATTTTATCTTTACTACTTGCATTACTACTCTCAACTACACTCTTTGCCTATGTTGATTCTGATATGGATGGAGTAGCAGACAGTGTTGACAAATGTCCAAATACCCCCTTAACAGATTTAGTGGATATAAACGGATGTACAAAAAAGAGAGTCTCTCTCATACAAGAGACAAAAGGACATGCTGACATTATCATCGGTGCAAATTATGCAGGCTCAAATTTTGCCTCTTTAAATAAGTCCGATACCTATGCAGCTTCACTTCAGACAGATTACTACTATGGTGACTTTTCACTGCAGGCATCTACTTCTGTCTACAAAACCGACAGCAATGATTATGATGCAAGCGGTCTTAACGACTCCTTTATCGGTGCCGCGTATAATTTCAATCTAACAGACAATATAACACTGCGTTTAGGTGCCGGAGTAATTTTACCAACCTACGATACAACACTCAACAATAACAATACAGACTACACAACTTCTCTAAATTTAAGTTATGCACTGGAAAAAATCAATCTTTTTGGCGGCTACAGTTACACAATGATAAACGATGATGATGTCGTAGATGCGAATAATGACTACAGATACCAAGATACGAACGCCTACAGTGCAGGTATAGGCTACTATTTTAGCAACAGTCTCTATATGAGCGGTGCTTACAATTTTTCTGACAGTATTTATGTAGGCATTGAAGAGATTAAAAGTGCCTCTTTATATGGATACTATGCCATTAATAAAAATAGATTTTTAATATTTACATACGCCTACGGTCTGAGTGAAAGTGCAAGCGACAATGCTCTCTCAGTAAAAGTTGGTTATTATTTCTAAAAAGGGAGACGATGAAAAAAACGATACTGCTTCTTGAAGATGATTATGAACTTGCAGAGACACTCAAAGAGCTTCTTGAGTTACATGACTACAGTGTCACCCTCACGCACAACGGCAATGATGCCATAGATGCTTCATATGAGAAGAGTCATGATTTGTATGTTTTTGACATCAATCTCCCTGATATGAACGGTATAGAGCTTTTGGAAAGTCTGCGCAGTGCAGAGGATGACACCCCTACAATTTTCATCAGTGCGCTTGTCGATTTAAATACCATTGCAAAAGGTTTTGAAGTGGGTGCTGATGACTACATAAAAAAACCATTCTTTCCAGAAGAACTGCTTATCCGTGTCAAAGCAAAATTTGCACAAACAAACAAAAATATCACCTATAAAAATCTCACATACAATCCAGAAAAAAAAGAGCTCTATATTGATGGAAGTATTGTTGCACTTGGAGAGGTGCAGGAGTGCCTGTGTGATATCTTTATGCATAATATCGGAAATGTTCTTGACAAATCCCTTCTTATGGATTGTCTCTTGCATCCATCGGACTCTGCACTCAGAGTAGCACTCAACAAGTTCAAACATATCACAAAACTGCCCATAAAAAATGTTCGCGGTGTAGGGTACATTCTTGAAAAGAGTTGAAAAAGAGTCACTGATTAAGAGTTTTATACTCTTTTTTCTCTCTCAGTCCCTTATTATCGGGGCACTCTTTTTTATCAATTTTCAAAAAGAGCTGCAGACTCTCGATGAGCAGATATTTTCCCAGATGCGTATCTGCAGTTTTGATTTAGAGTGCAAAGAGTACCAGATAGATTTTGTCTCTAAAGATGGACATGAACTCTATAAACTCTATAAAAAACCTCAAGAGGTCAGTAGTTATTTCAGTATTCCCAATTCAAACAAGAACTATCTAAAAATTTATCTTCAAAAGAGCCGTTACACTGCAAAAGTAAGTCAAATCAAACACTCTCTCTTACTGGAGTTCTTACTTTTAGAATTACTAGTTGCCCTGCTCTCTTTTGGCTTTGCACTCTATGCTCTCTCCCCTTTGCGCAATGCACTGCGTTTGACCGAAGAGTTTATCAAAGATATATTGCATGACTTTAATACCCCTCTCTCTACACTGCGTTTAAATATCTCTATGTTAAAAACAAATTTTGGAGACACTCCACAAATCAAACGTATAGAGAACAGCGTACAAAATATTTTGAATCTTCAAAGTAATTTACGCTCTTATCTGCACTCCCACACTTTCCAAAAAGAGGAAATAGCCCTTAAAGAGCTTCTCCAAGAGAGAGTAGAACTGATACAGACAAGCTATCGAGATATTTCATTTTCTCTCAAAGATATGGATGTTACTCTCTACACCAACAAAGATGCTTTTACAAGGGTTATAGACAATCTCCTCTCAAACGCAGCCAAATATAACAAAAAGAGTGGACAAGTCACGCTCTACTGCAAACAAGCAGCACTTTTTATTGAAGATACGGGAAAAGGTATTAAAAATCCAAACAGAGTATTTGAACGCTTTTATAAAGAGCAACAAAGAGGCATAGGTATCGGTCTGCACATCGTAAAAAAGCTATGTGATGAACTGGATATAAAAGTAGCACTGCAGAGCCAACTCTCACAAGGTACTACCTTTGAGTTAAACCTTGAAAATATTTTAATAAAAAGTGATTGATATCACTTTTTATTTACTCAAAGAGGAGTAGAATACTTCTAATAATTAATCACTTGGAGTTGTTAGATGTCAAATAATATTAAATGGTTTAATGAAATTACGATAGAAGATGTTGCCGAAGTTGGAGGGAAAAATGCCTCTTTGGGTGAGATGTATCAAAATCTCACCCAAGTGGGAGTACTTGTTCCCAATGGTTTTGCTATTACTTCCAGTGCATACAGATACATCTTAGACGCTAATGATGCATGGAAAAAGCTGCATACAGAACTTGATAATCTTGATGTGAACAGTGTTGATGCCCTGCAAAAACACGGTAAAGCATGTAGAGACATCGTCTATAATTGTGAAATACCTGATGATCTTAAAAAAGATATTTTAGATGCGTATACAAAACTCAAAGAGGAGTATGGAGACAGTCTATCTTTGGCCGTTCGCTCCTCTGCTACTGCAGAGGACTCTCCCGAAGCCTCTTTTGCCGGACAAAATGATACTTACTTAAATATCTCCAACGAAGATGAACTTCTTGACGCTTATAAAAGATGTCTTGCATCAAATTTTACAGACCGTTCCATTCACTACAAATATGATAATGGTTTTGATTACTTAAAAGTCTATCTCTCTGTGGTTGTTATGAAAATGGTTCGCAGCGATATAGGTGCAAGTGGTGTTATGTTCTCACTTGATACCGAAACAGGTTTTAAAGATGTTGTTTTTATTAATGCGGCACTTGGACTTGGTGAAAATGTTGTGCAAGGTACGATTAATCCTGATGCTTTTTATGTTCATAAACCAACTTATAATGAAGGTTTTAAAACTGTACTTAAACGATCTCTTGGTTCAAAAGAGATGAAGATGATCTTTACTGATACCATCAACTTAGATAATATCGCAGTAGAATATACAAAAAACATACCGACAACGCCAGAGGAGCGAAATCATTTTGCAATTTCTGATGAAGATGTGATGGTTCTTGCCGGATATGCTATCAAAGTAGAAAATCACTACTCACAAAAAGCAGGTTTTCATAAACCGATGGATATGGAGTGGGCAAAAGATGGTATAGATGGACATCTTTATATGGTTCAAGCTCGTCCTGAAACAGTGCAGTCACAGAAAAAAGGGAATGTACTTGAAACGTACCGTTTAAAAGAGAAAGGCAAATTACTTGTTAGTGGTCAGGCTATCGGTACTAAAATCGGTCAAGGAAAAGCACATTATATTAAAGATGTAAGCGAGCTTGATACTTTTAAAGCAGGTGAAGTGTTGGTAGCGGATACGACAAATCCTGATTGGGAACCAATTATGAAAATTGCTGCGGCAATTATTACTAACAAAGGTGGGCGTACTTGTCACGCAGCAATTTTAAGTCGTGAGCTTGGCATTCCTGCCGTTGTCGGATGTGATAATGCAACAGATGTCTTAAAAGATGCAGATGAAGTAACAGTTAGTTGTGCAGATGGTGAAGATGGACATATCTATGAAGGAAAACTTGAATTTGAAATCATCAAAACAGATTTAGGAAAACTGCCAAAAACAAAAACAGAAATTATGATGAATCTTGGTAATCCTGATCTTGCTTTTTCTCTTGCATCTTTGCCTGTTGATGGAATTGGGCTTGCAAGAATGGAGTTTATTATCAACGAGTACATCAAAGCCCATCCGATGGCACTTAAACACCCTGAGAAAGTTGATGATGCAA
>CAZCMR010000004.1:0-76912 GCA_964499805.1 uncultured Sulfurimonas sp. | reverse complement strand
GATTTGAGCAACAAAGCATCATCTTTAAAGGTAATGAAAATGAGTACCGTGCAAGCGGCAGAAAACTTATCTTTGACGGTTTCTATGCAGTAACAGGAGCAGAAGACAAAGACAAACTTCTTCCGACACTCAAAGAGGGTGAAAAGGCAGAGATTCAAAGTATCAAACCTGAGCAGCACTTCACAGAGCCACCATCACGTTACAGCGAAGCAAGTCTTATCAAAAAGCTTGAAGCGGAGGGAGTCGGACGTCCATCAACCTATGCACCGACAATTGCAACGCTCTCTAACCGTACCTATGTAACCATAGAGAAAAAGCAGATCATTCCAACAGAGATAGCATTCACTGTTACTGAAATTTTAGAAAAGAACTTTCCAAATATCGTAGATATCAACTTTACTGCGCAGATGGAAGAGGAGCTTGATGAGATAGCAGAGGGAAAAGTTGACTGGCAAAAACTTCTTTTAGAGTTCTATGAAAAATTTATGAAACAGATAGAAGCAGGAAAAGAGAACATTGTCTCTCTCAAACTTGCAAAACCACTCGGACGTACATGTCCAAAATGTGGTGAGCACGAACTGCTGCTGCGTTCAGGACGTTTTGGAAACTTTATCGCTTGTAGCGGTTTTCCTAAATGTAAGTATACAGAGCAGTGTGACGAAGAGGGAAATGCAGTAGAGAAAAAAGAGACGACTGCTGATGAGAAATGTGATAAATGTGGTGCAGAGATGATCGTTAAAAATGGTCGTAACGGTCAGTTTCTGGCATGCAGCAACTATCCTGATTGTAAAAATACAAAAAGTATCAATGTTGAAGAGAAAACGAGCGAAACACCATGCCCTGACTGTGGCGGAAAGATAAGTCTCAAAAACTCACGCAGAGGACCTTTTTGGGGATGTGAAAACTATCCTGATTGTAAGTTTATCTCAAAATTTGAGCCTACGACTATCAAGTGTAAAGAGAAAGGTTGTACAGGCGTACTCGCTCCTCGTACCTACAGAAACAAAGAGGTCTACGAGTGTGTAAAATGTAAAGCACGTACACCTCGCGAAGAGATAGACGAGAAGAAATAAACAATGAAGATAGGAATCATTTCAGACAGCCATACAAAAGTAAAAAAAGCGCGTAAAGCCGTCAAAATGCTTTTAAAAAACGGCGCTGATTTTTTTATACATGCGGGCGATATTGTAGATCCGGACACACTTGATATCTTAGAAGCATCAGGGAAAAAATATATCGCTGTTTATGGAAATAACGATGCCCATCTTGCAGAGTACCATAACCGCTACCATCTTGTACAAGAGCCCTACTACTTTCAACTGGCAAATACAAAGTTCAAACTAATGCATCTTCCTTTTTATATGAGCTCTGATGCAGAGGTCATCATCTACGGACATACTCATAAGTTTAAAACAGAATTTCTCGATGGAACACTCTTTTTAAATCCCGGAGAGATCTGCGCCAGAAGCAAACCAACTTCAGAGTGTGCACTTCTTGAGGTACTTGATGATGAATTTATAGTAAAATACTACACACAAAGCAAAGGCGAAGATGATTACACTCTCAATAAGACTTTTTCGTTTCAAAGGCAAAAATAATGAGTGAAGAGATATTTTTATGCTCCATATGCAACATTAACAGCGGTACCTGTAAAGAGGATTGTAAATTCTGTTCACAAAGTGTTCGATATAAAGCGGACATAGAGAGATACAAACAAAAACCGATGGAACAGATTCTGCAAGAGGCACAAACTGCCAGAGACAACGGAGCACTTGGCTTTTGTTTGGTTACTGCAGACAAAGGGCTTACGGACAAAACTTTGGAGTTTGTCTGCAATGTTGCAAAAGAGGTACAGGCAGTTGCACCCGAGCTGCGTTTAATAGCCTGTAACGGCACAGCAACACTTGAGCAGCTTCTTGTCTTAAAAGGAGCCGGTATAAAAGCCTACAATCACAACCTAGAGACCTCAGAAGCTTTCTATCCTCAGATCTGTACAACACATCCGTGGAGTGAGCGTTATGAGACATGCCAAAATGTAAACGCAGCAGGTATGGTTCTTATCAGTGGTGGTATCTTTGGTCTTGGAGAATCCCAAGAAGATAGAGTGTCAATGCTCGAATCTCTCAAATCACTCAATCCAACATCAGTACCGATTAACTTTTACCATCATAATGAGGCACTGGAGTTAGAACCTAACTCGCTTACAACAGATGAAGCCCTTGCTCTTGTCAGACTCACGCGAAAAACGCTCGATAAAGCTGAGCGGATAATGGTAGCAGGAGGACGAGAACTTATGTTTGGCCCACGTCAGGCAGAGATATTTGAAAATGGAGCAAACTCCATAGTCATAGGAAACTACCTTACAACAAAAGGCAGAGTTATGAGCAAAGACTTGGAGATGCTCAACTCTCTTAACCTGAAAGTCGCCAAAAAAGTAAAATAGTTATGAATGATAATGTTATACTAATCGTAACTATATCGCTTATTATAATGTTATCGCCTTTTTTTGCAAAAACACTGCGTTTACCGACAACTCCCATTGAGATCATCTTAGGTTCTCTCTTTGGGTATGCCGGATTTTTACATGATGAGCATCTTTTTAACCTTGTAGCAGAGTTTGGATTCTTATATCTGATGTTTATTGCAGGAACTGAAATTAATCTCAAAAATGTACTTAAAACACCTCCTCTTATAGTAAAAAAGGTCTCTATCTACCTCATCATACTCTACACCTTCTCCATCGCTTTTTCGATGCAGTTTCAGTTGGGAAAAATTTTTATGGTTCTCCTGCCTCTCATCTCTGTAGGACTTGTAGCATCTCTGGCAAAAGAGTATGGAAAAACACCATGGCTTAATCTCTCAATGGTTGCCGGCGGTATCGGGGAAGTCGCGAGTATCGTCATCCTTACGATTACATCAGCAGCACTCAAATCAGGCATAGGGCTCGGACTTTTCCAAACCATTATGGCACTGCTTGCATTTTTACTCTTTATGTTTTTACTCTTTCGTTTTATGCAGCTGCTCTTTTGGTGGTTTCCAAAGGTGGCAACTGCACTTATGCCCCATCATGACAAGGCAGAACAGGACATGAGACTCTCTATGGGAATATTTTTTCTTCTTGTAGGAGCAATGCTCTATCTTCATCTTGAGCTTGCTTTTGGCGCTTTTTTAGCAGGGATTTTCATACCTTCGTTTTTTGAGCACAAACATGAGCTGCCGGAGAAACTTGCCTCTTTTGGATTTGGATTTCTAATTCCTATCTTTTTTATTCATATTGGAAGCTCTTTTCATCTTGATGCACTCTTTATGAACGGGCTGATAAAAGAGGCTCTTATCATCACTTTCATTATGATATTTATGAGACTTGTTGCCTCTGTTGTCTTCTTAAAAGAGCTTGGTTTTGTCGATATGATTCTCTTTGGGCTCTCACACTCTATGCCTCTAACCCTACTTATTGCGATGGCTACCCTCGCCTACAGTACAAACTCCATCGATACCCTGCACTACTATGCATTTATTTTAGCTGCTCTCTTTCAGGTGATAAGTGTTATGATTGTCATCAAACTAATCAATATCTATAAGGTTAAAAACGGACAAAGGAGTGTGTAGTGGGGCAATCAGTTTTACTGCAACTCGCTCGTGACTCCATAAGTGAGGTCCTTCAAGCACAAAAAATAATTGACAAAGATTTACTGTTAAAGAGTTATCCCCTGCTTCATAAGCAAATAGCGACAGAGATTAAAATTTATCTCTCTAATGAGTTGAGAGGAAGATACAAAACAGAGACTTCTCTCTCACTTATTGAGGCTATAACAGTCGGTGCAAAAAGAGCTGCGTTTCAAAGCAAAGAGTTCCCGCCATTACAGCTCTCCCAATATTTACGTTGTGAAATAGAGCTCATTTTAACAACCGATGAGGGGAATATCAGCGAGAGAGATACTCCGCTGATAAGTTAGTTTTTTTCACTGCTTTTAATATATGTAGCTATATCATAACCGTGGTTGAGTCCAAGAGCTATACTCCCGCCACTCTCCTGAGTGATATCACCCGCAACGAAAAGTCCTTTGACGTTTGTCTCATAATGTTCATTATGCACAGGTTTACCATCTTTTTCTTCTATGCCCGAACTTGAGAGAAATGCACTAGGAGTCGTTCCGCCTATGGCATAAATTACCCTGTCATACACTTCTGGTTCTATCTCGGAAAAAAGTACTTTTATTTTACCCTCTTCTGTCGCCTCAAGCGCATCAATATTTACTCCCAAGATTGGACGTACCTCATTATGTGCAATTGCATTGGCAATATTTTGCTGATTTGTAGGGTTTGCGCGACGGAATGTTTCACGTCTGTAACAGATCGAGACCTCATTGTTCTCACTCAAATCAACCGCATACTCTACAGCGCTGTCTCCACCGCCGACAACTAAAATCTTCTCACCCTCACTGCACTCATCAGTCGTGTAGTTTACCTTTTTACGAATAGCCGGTGGAATTTTATAACTTGGTTTGTTTGGTTTTCCCATACGACCGATGGTTACGACAACATACTTGGCAAATATGCTCTCTCCTGCCATATGTATTTCAAAATAGTCATCTTTTTTTTCAATAGAAACTACTTCAACTTTGGTTTTAAGCTCGATGTCATGATGTTCCAAAAGTTCATCAAAGAGATCCAAGGTACTCTCTTTTGTACCGTCAACAAAGTGGATTTTTCCATACAGATCCACTTTTTGCCCTTTCCACTCAAGATCAACTCGCTTATTGTCTTTATAATATTTTCGGATTGTAGAGTTATGATTTGTATCTTTTTCAAGCAAAACTATATTTCTAATACCCTGAAGATAGCTCTCCACTGCCGTTGCAATTCCCGCAGGACCCGCACCGACGATAGCTAATTCATAAATTTTTCCCATAAGTATCCCTTTATTTAACAATGAGATAGTTTAACACATTTATGCTAATTTATCAGGAAATTTCGTCATAAATTTTTGTAGTTTTGGCGCAATAACAACCTGGCAATACCCTTGTGAAGAGTTTTGATTATAGTAATTTTGATGATACTTCTCAGCAGGATAGACCTCAGGGAGAGGGGAAACCTCAGTCACTATTTTATCACTGAAACTCTTTTGATGTTTCGCTATTGAAGCTTTGATCTGCTCTTTTTCCTTTTCGTCCGAGTAGTAGATTACAGAACGGTACTGTGTTCCTTTGTCTGCTCCCTGCTGATTAAGCGTCGTAGGGTTGTGTACCTCGAAAAAGATATCTAAGATATCATCAAGAGAGATTACGTCAGCATCATAACGAATATCTACGACCTCGGCATGTCCTGTTGCACCTGAACAGATGTTCTCATATGTTGGATTTGCACGTGCACCGCCCGCATATCCGCTCACGGCAGAGAGCACCCCTTTTACATTACGGTAAACCGCCTCGACGCACCAAAAGCATCCCCCGCCTAGCACTATTCTCTTCTCATTCATCATTTTTCCTATTTTTTAGCTAATTATTACACAACTTTCTTGCAGCTAAAATACACTACCGTACTAATTATGAAGTTTAAGAATCTGCTCTCTTCTTGAGTGCTTCATAGTACTTTTGCATCAGTGGTTTTTTCACATAGCCGCTCAAGCTCTCAAGCTCGACCTTTTTATGATTTTGAAAATCAAGATGCATAGATGTTGAGGAGTCATAGGGAACTTTTGCCGCAGTATCAAGTGCTTTTTGTACCTCAGCACCTATCTCTACTCCTTCACTCTCCTTGGCAAACGCAGCTATCTCCTCCAAGAGTGCTTTTGCCTCTTCATAATGATGCTCATAGATATAACCAATGCTTTTATCATAATAGGAGGTAAGTGTTGCAAACGCAGCGATGAAGATGTACTTTTTCCACAAAGCAGTCCTAATGTCACTCGGCGTTTTGTAGCGTAGCCCTGCTTTTTCAAAGAGGCTTGCCACCTTCTGCACTGCATCTGTATCATCTCCGCCAAACACAGCGGCAAAGACCTTCCCTTTTTTGCGTATAACGCCCGCTTTTTCAACATGTGAGAGTATGTAAACGCAGCTATCTAGTACCACTGCGTTTGAGAGTTTTCTCAGGGTCTCCCCATTATTTACACCGTTAGCAAAAGAGAGTAAAATGGAGTTTTTATCTATATGCGGTGCCATTTTTTCATAAGCATCCACCAAATCATAGCTCTTAACACAAAACATCACTACATCGAAGTACCCTTCTGCTGCGTTTAGCTCTACTGCGTTTAAGGGTACGCTCCACTGCGTTTCATCCTCCACGACAGTGATACCATGAGCCTCTATTGCAGCTAAGTGTTTCCCTCTTGCAAACCCGACAACATCCAAAGCACTCTTGGCAAACATAGCAGCCAAATACCCACCGACTCCACCCAGTCCAACAACGGCTATTCTCATTTCATTCTCCTTTTGAAGAACTTATTATATAATATGAGAGATAAAAAAGAGGGAGAGCGATGTCACGTATCAATAGTAAACAGTTTTACAAAAATGCACTGAAGAAACATGGCATCACTCCCAAAGGGGTATGCTGGCTTGACGGTGCCCGACAACAGCTGCGTTTTGATGTTATACACTCCTTTCTTCCCAGCAACCTCTTCTCCTATTCACTTGTAGATGCCGGGTGTGGTTTTGGTGATTTTTATCACTTCTTGGAAAAGAGTGGGAATCTGCCACAAAAGTATATTGGAATTGATGCAGTAGATGATATGTGTCATATCACGCAGCAACGAACGCAACAGTCTGTTTTGCATGCAGATATTCTCAGAGAGGAACTTCCTGTAGCTGATTACTACATATGTAGCGGTGCGATGAATATTTTAACAAAGTTTGAAACGATTATGTTTATCCGTAAATGCTACAAAGCCTCAAAAAAAGGCTTTATTTTTAATGTTTTATATGGCAATAATGAGAGTGATATTTATAATTATTTAAATAAAAAGAGTCTCCGTAATATAGCCAAAGAGCTGGAAGTAAAAGAGCTGCGTTTTAGAGATGACTACATAGAAAATGATATTACGATGGGCTTTTTCAAGTAATGTGCGCTATTTTTGGCATTATTGGGGAGTATAACGCACAACAAGCCAAAAGAGCCCTTGCAAAGCTCAGCCACAGAGGTCCGGACTACTGCGGTATCGAAGAGCGTAACAATCTCTTTTTTGCGCACCAGCGTCTGAGTATCCAAGACACGCATCACAGAAGCCGACAACCCATACAACACGATAAAATCCTACTCTCTTTTAATGGCGAGATATACAACTTCAAAACCCTCAAAGAGGAGCTTGATTTTGATTTTCAAACGCAAAGTGATTCGGAGGTCATCATCGCAGCCTATCTCAAATGGGGTGTGGATTTTGTCAAGCATCTTCGAGGAATGTTTGCCATCGCCCTGCTTGATGGAGACACCCTCTACCTTTTTCGTGACAGACTGGGCAAGAAACCGCTTTTTTATCTGGAGGGTAAAAGCTTTGTTTTTGCTTCGGAGATAAAAGCGCTCACTCCGTTTTTAAGCTCAAAAAAGATGGACAATGACGCACTGCTTGGCTATCTCTCCTTTTTGGCACCGACACCGCCGCATACCTTTTACAAAGGCATCAAAAAACTTGCAGCCGGAGAGTTCCTCACACTTAAAAACGGCACTGTAAAAGTGCAGCGATATTTTGACCTTCTCGATACACAAGCAAATCTTATCAGTGACAAAGCAGAGGCTGTGCAAAAGCTCGAAGCACTTTTAGAGGAGTCTATTAGACTGCGTTTGGATGCGGATGTTCCCATGGCCGCTCTGCTCTCGGGCGGCATCGACAGTGCCACCATCAACTACTACGCAAAACAACAGGGACGAGACCTGCAAACTTACACCATAGGATATGAGGGATTTGCAAAGTATGACGAACGTCTAAACGCAGCGCAGAGTGCAGCCTCACTTGGCGTAAAAAATAAGCAGATAGTCATTAACCAAGACTCTTTTATAAACGCAACAGAGGCGGTATTTCAAACACTCGATGAACCGCTCAACGATCCTGCTGCCACACCTTTGTATCTTCTTTTTGAAGCGATAAAAAAGGATGGTTACAAGGTCGTGCTCAGTGGAGAGGGAAGCGATGAGCTCTTTTTAGGCTACAGGCAATATTTCGAGTATCTTGATATCGAGAGTGCCGCAAGCCTTGCCCATAAGAACTGGCTCAAAAAATATTTCCGTTCCAACTTCTCCATGAACAGAGAGTGGGAGTGGTACAAACGCATCTTTGATGAGACTCTCCTCTTTCGATCAAGCGGAGAGAAGTTTACCGACCTACAAAAAAATGCCCTGCTCAAACGCAATGTACGTGACAATGAGAGCCTCAAATACCTTCAAGAGTATCGCAGCAGATTTGAGCACTCAAAACACAGAGATGAATCTATCTGGTACAGCTATATTGACCTCAATATCTTCCAGGCAGAGCACTTTTTGACAAAACTCGACCGTGTCAGTATGGCTCACTCTATCGAATCACGTACACCGTTTTTAGACCATAAGTTAGCGCAGATGATCTTTAGTATAGACCCTAAACTACGCTATGAAGAGAGAAAAACAAAATCACTGCTCAAAAACATAATGGCTAACAAACTTGATAACACCATACTAACAAGAAAGAAAAAGGGTTTCTCGAATCCCTACATGGAGTACCTCATCAATTCAAAAAAGATCTCTCTTATCCAAGAGGTCAATAAAGAGACGGGAATGTTTCGTGCCGATAAATTAGAGGAGTATATACAAACGGCTTCACGAGGAAGTTTTAAGCAGCATGTATGGGGACTTTATGTACTATCGTGGTGGATAAAAGAAAATTTACTCTAAAGATAGAAGATGATACGAAAGATACAAAAATACGCTACAACAAACACTCTTGTTATACTTGGAATTGCCTTGGGGCTTGCTTTTGGGATTTTATTTCCCGAACTTGCTCTCAAACAAAAAGTGATAGGGACTGCGTTTGTCTACTTCTTAAAGATGCTTGTAGTGCCACTTGTCTTTGCGAGTATCTATGTCGCTATTTTGGGGCTTGGCTCAATTGAACATCTCAAACGGATGGGGCTCAAAACCATAGGGCTCTATATCCTTACAACTGCTCTTGCCGTAGTAGCTGCTATTGCCGCGATGAATATATTTCATATCGGGGAGCATGTCAGCAGTAGTGGTCTGGAATATGCAAAAGCGACAACAATAGCACCTTTTTCATTTGAACATATGATACTCAGCTTCATTCCCACAAATATTTTTCATGCACTTGCAGAGGGAAAAATGATGCAGATAATCATCTTTGCTATTATGTTTGGTGTTGCATCTCTGTATCTCAAGCCTGCGCAACAAGAACCGCTCAAAAACTTTTTCAATTCTGTCAGTGAAGTGATGCTTGTGATGGCAGAGTGGATTATCAAACTCACCCCTATCGGTGTCTTTTCACTTATATCCTACGTAATAGCCCAGCAGGGCATAGAGGTCGTTCTCGGACTCTACAAGTATATTCTTCTTGTTATCGGTGTTATTGTTTTTCACGCGCTAATCACACTTCCTGCCGTGCTGCGTTTATTTACCAAAATAAATCCCTACCGCTATCTCAGTGATATACGAGAAGCTCCCATTATGGCCTTCTCCACTGCCTCTTCTGCAGCTACCCTTCCGGTCTCAATGCGTATCGTTGAAGAGATTGGAGGAGTTGACAAGAAAACTGCCTCTTTTGTACTGCCTTTGGGCGCTACGGTCTCCATGGACGGTACAGCGGCATATTTGAGTGTAGCAGTACTCTACATAGCAAATTTGGCAGGTGTTGCGCTTACATTTGGCGATCAGCTTCTGCTTGGTATCACTGTAGTTGCTCTGAGTGTCGGGGTAGCTGCTCTACCGAGTGCTTCACTTGTTATGATGGTCGTCATCCTAAATCAGCTCGGACTTCCTGTAGAGTATATGGCGCTAATCGTTGCCGTTGACAGGATCTTGGATATGTGTCGCACCTCACTCAATGTTACATCAGATCTGATTGTTACAAAAGTAGTGGATGAGTTTGAAAAACGAAGATAAAACCTACCAGTACCTCCTCGTTTTTGCGATGCTGCTTTGGGGTGGAGGATGGAGTGCGCTCAAAATCCTCACCTATGATATGCCTATGGATGTCATCATATTTTGGCGTTTTTTTCTTATGACACTTGCATTTTTACCTATTTTGTACTTTTTTAAAACACCCATCACGCTAAACACAGGAGCGCTCAAGTATATTGCAGGAAGTGCAGTTTTAAACATCGCGTTTATGGTCTCCTCTTTTTTAGGTGTCAAGTATGGTCTTGCCGGTGCGGGGAGTGTCATTATTACCACCTTTAGTCCCATTATGACATTTTTACTTGTAGCTATTTTATTTCGCAAACAACTCTCAACAAAACAATACACGGGACTGCTTATCGGACTTATTGGTGGATATATTCTCTTACAGCTCAATGATATAAGTCTCTTTTTAAACGGTTCAAATATCTACTTTTTACTCTGTGCTCTCATCTGGGCAGCAGTCACTCTACTCTCACAACACTCACAAAAACATATCCACCCTGTTCACTACAGCTTTTTCATCTCTCTTATTGCAACGCTTGTCAGTTTTCTCTATGCTTACCATTCAGATTTGGGGAGTGTCTTTTCTCAAGGCTATACTTTTTGGATTGCGCTTATCTATCTTGCCGTACTTGGTCAGGCTGTGGCTACTACTATCTTTTTTGTTGCAAGCGGGAAACTTGGAAGCCAAAAGACAAGCTCTTTTATGTTCTTGGTTCCGTTTTTTGCCCTTCTCTCAGCATGGATTATTTTAGATGAATCTATAGAGCTTCATATCATTATCGGCGGACTGCTCAGTATGGTAGCTGTTTACTTTATCAACAAAAAATAAAATTGACGATAAAAATAGCAACTTTAATATATTTTTAACATCAATTACTGTAATATTTTTTATTAATTTAAGTGATACAAGGAATAATTTATGAAAAAAGTACTTATATTGGGTGGCGGATTTGCCGGTGTTGATGCTGCTATTCATCTTAGAAAGATGAATTATCAGGTTACATTAGTAAGTAACAGAGACTACTTCTATATCTATCCGACTTCTATTTGGATTCCTACAGGAGAGAGTAAATTTGAAGATATTTGTGTACCACTTAAAGATTTACAAAAAGCACATGGATTTGATCTTGTTATTGATGAAGTAACATCCATAAAAAGCAAAGAGTCTAAGGTCTACTGTAAAAACAACACTTTTGAGTACGAATATCTTATTGTCGCTATGGGCTCTGGTAAAATGAAGCACAGTGGAAGTGAGCACTTCTTATCAATCTGTGGCGTTCCTGAAGATTCCATGAAAATTAAAGAACGTATTGATGCACTGATTGCAAAAGGAAGCGGAAAAATTGCGATGGGATTTGGCGGTAATCCAAAAGATCCTTCCAATGTTCGCGGCGGTCCGGCATTTGAAGTACTTTTCAATCTTCATAACCAGCTGAAAAAACTCGGCATCAGAGATAATTTTGAACTTACTTTCTTCGCACCTATGGCAGAGCCGGGTGCTAGAATGGGGAAACAAGCACTGAAGATGATGGGTGTTTTCTTTGAAAAATTAGATATCAAAACTCACTTTGGTAAAAAAATAACAAAATTTGAAGAAGATGGCATTATCTTTGAAGACGACTCAAAACTACTCTCTGATTTTACAATGTTCATCCCTGCAGGAAACGGGCATGATGTTTTTGCAAACAGTGACCTGCCTCTTAATGAAGCAGGGCTTATCAAGATCAATGATTACTGTGAGGTTGTGCATAATTTTGATGAATCACAAGAGACACAAGAGGGTATCTACAATGTCTTTGCCATAGGTGACAGTTGTGCTCTTGAAGGACCGGACTGGAGAGCTAAGCAGGGTCATATTGCAGAAGTAATGGCAAAAAATACTGCATTTAATATTGATATGATGAACAAAGGTTCGCAAGAGAGAAAAGGGTATCAGGCACATCTCAATATCTTATGCGTTATGGACAGTGGAGATGGTGCTGCGTTTGTATACCGTGACAACAAAGGCGGTAAAATGATTCCGATGCCTATCTTTGGACACTGGCTCAAAAAAGGATGGGGTTGGTACTGTCGTAACTCCAAACTGGGAAAAATACCAAGAATACCTGGTATGTAACTAAAAAAAATATCCTATAATCCCCAAAACTTTGGGGGTTGTTGCAAAAAGTAACCTTCATCCTATTTTAAAAATAAGACCCTCCCAAGTAGATAAAACTTTACTTTATAAATTATATAATCTTTCTAAATAATATAAGGAGATTAATAGATGTCCAAAAAAAGTCTATCCAAACTTGATGCTCCAAAAAATATCACCAACAACGAAAAAATTTTAGATACAAATGATTTTATCGTCTCTAAAACAGATCCAAGAGGAAAAATCATATATTGCAATGAGGTTTTTGTACAAATGGCCAAATACCCTGCTTCTGAGCTAATAGGTGCCAACCATAACATTATCCGCCATCCAGATATGCCAAAAATTGCATTTAAACTTCTTTGGGAGCTCATCCAAAATAAAGATGAGTTTTTTGGTTTTGTAAAAAATCTCAGTGCAGATGGAAGTTACTACTGGGTATTTGCCTATATTACAGCTGACCTGGATACCAATGGAGAGATTGTCAGTTACACATCTGTACGTCGAAAAATGCCGCAATCTGCCATCGATATCATAACTCCTATCTATAAACAACTTCTTGATGCAGAACGCAGCGGTGGAGTTGAGGCATCACAAAAACTTCTTAACGCTCTCCTGGAAGAACACGAGCTAGAGTATCGGGAATTTATAATTAATCTACAATTAGGAGCTACATTATGAGTCTATTTTCATTCAAAAGCAATACAAACCATGATGCGGAACTGATGCTGAAGATTACATCTGTATTAAAAGATGTAGAGAATGGAAAGCTCTCTTCAAGGATTATTTTACATAACAAAGATACTGAGCTAGAAAAAATTGCCTGGAGTATCAACAACTCACTCGACCAAATGGAGATCATCTTACGTGAAACACGCTACACTATTGAAGCTGTAACAGAGGGCAAAATGTATAGACATATGTTTCCTCAAGGTATGCATGGTGAATTTGCCGAAACTGCAAAAGAGATTCAAAAAGCCATAGCATCCATGAAAGCAAATGAACGCTATAAGCTGATGGGTCTCCTCTCAACAGAGTTTAACCAACTCAACGGCGGGATGAAAGGAAATCTAGAAATTATTACAGCTGATATCAACAAGACGAAAGATGCCTTTGTCAAAGTAACAGAACTCACTTCAAACGCAACCGAATCTACAAAAGCAAGCTATGAAGCTGTCTCAGAAACAACACGGGAAATTTCAAGTCTTAATAGTCTTGTTCTGGATACGACAGAAGCAATTGAGTTGATGGATGAAAATGTTAATGAAATTACCAATGTCATCAATCTCATTAAAGATATTGCAGACCAGACAAACCTACTTGCCTTAAACGCAGCTATAGAAGCTGCGCGTGCTGGTGAACATGGTCGTGGCTTTGCTGTTGTTGCCGATGAAGTGCGCAAGCTTGCAGAGAGAACGGCAAAAGCCACAGGGGAGATAAGTATAACTATCCAAAATCTCCAACAACAATCGAGTGGAGTATCTGAAAATGCTGCGAATATGAGTTCTATAGCAACAAGTGCTAACGAGACGATGGATAATTTTTCCAATACAATGAGCCAGCTCAATACGGATATGGATCTCACATCAAAAGAGTCCAACAAAAGTAGCTTTGCTCTCTTTTTGGCAAATTATAAAATCCACCATATCATTTTCAAATCAAACGCCTACTCCGCTGTTGTTAACGGTGCAGTAACAGAAGAGTTGAAAAAAGATTTTCATCATTGTGGATTTGGAGTATGGTACTATGCGCAGGGTATGAAAGTATTTGGAAATAACAAAACTTTTAAAAAGATGCAAATACACCATGAAACATTTCATAAACTTATAAACAGTAATCTTGACTGTGCTCTCAAAGGCGGATGTATGGCTAAAAGTGAATCAAAAGAGGAGATTATAAACAGATTTAAAGAGGCTGAACGCCATTCAATAGATATGTTTACCCTTATGGATCAATTAGCAGAAGAGGTTGGATATGATGTTGATATGAGCGAAATTGTAGCATCAAGCTAAGACTTCGCCTTCTCCTGAAGCTTTCTTTTAAGCTTCATCTTGCGTTTGGCAAGTTCACGCATATCTTCTGTCGTATCACTCTCGTCCATAATTTCAACACCTAAAATTGTCTCGACACAATCCTCAAGTGTGAGGATTCCATCTGTCTGGTCATAATTGTCTGTTACTAAAAACATATGCTCTTTTTTAGAGATAAAAAGGTCAAGAGCTTTACTTACAGGGACATTTTCATTGATACTAAACATATCTTTTTTAATAGATGAAAGTGAGACGCTGTCATCTTCGAGTGCCTGTTTGAAAAGTTTTTTTGTAAGAACTATACCTGTAACATTTTCTAAGGACTCTCTATAGACAGGAATACGAGAAAACTTAAAAATGGCGGGCTGCGTTTGAATAACTTCTTTAACGCTCATACTCTCTTCTAGGGCGAATACAACACTGCGAGGGGTCAAGACTTCACTGACTTTAATGTTATCAAGATTTAAAATATTTTCAATTACATCCGATTCCTGCTCATCAATAATTCCTTCATCTTCACTCATATACATACTCTCAAGCAGCTCCTCTTTTGTAAGAGAATGGGAGTCTGTTTTTCCGTTGGAGATCCTGTTTGTAACTGCTAAAGTCGTTAAAATAATAGGATAGGTCATCCAGATAAAGATTTTTATAAAATATGCCGCTACAGGAGCCAACTGCTTCCAGTAAATTGCCCCTATTGTTTTTGGGATAATCTCAGAGATAAATAAAATCGCAAAAGTTAAAATAACAGAGACATAAACAACCGCATCATTTCCAAAAATTTTAGAAGCCTGTGCACCGACTGCTGCTGCACCCAAAGTATTTGCTATAGTATTGAGAATCAAAACTGAAGCTATTGATTTGTTTATGTTCTCTTTTTGATGTCTAAGTATTGCACCTATAGTGGGTCTCTCTTTCTCAAGTACCGCAACATATGACATGTTTATTGAAAGCAATACAGACTCTAAAACAGAGCATAAAAATGATATTCCAACTGATAATACAAAAAAGAGTATTAGTAATTCCATCTCATATATTCCTTATAAAAGTATAATTTTTGCTAGACCTAAAAAGCTAAAAAAGCCTACAACATCAGTAACAGTAGTTAAGATAACAGTGCTTCCAATAGCAGGATCAATTTTCAACCACTTTAAGACCAAAGGTATCATAGCACCAAAGAAACCTGCCATAAATAGGTTTATAACCATACTAAGACCTATTACGATACCAAGCAGTGGTATCTCAAACCAGATCCAGGCAATGACTCCCATTACAATAGCAAACAATAGACCGTTCATTATAGAGATAGCGACCTCTTTTTTAATGCTCCGTAAAGCATCCCCTTTGCTAATCTCACCCAGTGCCAATTGGCGTACTATAACAGTTAGTGTTTGTGTCCCTGCATTCCCACCCATTGAAGCTACTATGGGCATTAAAACCGCCAAAGCGACCATAGAGTTAATGGTATCTTCAAAAAGTCCTATAACCAAAGAGGCGGCAATAGCTGTAAAAAGATTAATCCCAAGCCAATAGGCACGCTTACGCCCTGCTTTTAGTATATCTTCATCATCTTCTGCATCATCATCAACACCTGCAAGATTATACATCTGTTCCGTAGCATGTTCATTGATAATATCATAAATGTCATCAGAGGTGATACGCCCGACTAATATTCCATCTTTATTTATTACAGGTATAACTGAGAGATCATACTCTTTAAAGTAGTTCACAACCTCTTTGATGTCCTCTGTATCAACTGCCACTTTTGATTCAAAGGATTCATCACTATTCTCTATATTTTCACGTACCGTCTTTGCAAAATCAAAAATCAGCAAATCATCCAGACCGATTGTATAGAGAAGCTTATTCTTATTATCTACTATAAAAAGGTTCTGTACATTCTCAAGTTCATTCTCTTTTCTAAGCCTTGCAAATCTTTTAATGACATCTTGTACTACTTCATCTTCATTTGCAGTAAAGACCTCAAGCTGCATATATGCACCGGCTTGATTTTCATCATATTTTTTAAGCTCAGAAATCTCTTGTTTATCTTCAGCATCAAGGGAGTGAAAAACTTTTGATGCTACATTTTTGTCAACATCCTCAAGTTCTTGCATAAATTCAAGTTGATCATCTGATTCGAGCTCACTAACTGCATGAGAAAGATCATCTACACTTAGGTTTTCAACAACATCATCAAAGTATCTATCTGGAAGAGCAAGGGCAACATCACCGACGAGATTTTTAGGAACCTGTTTAATTGCTTCACTAAAATCATAATCATTAAGATTTTTTAATAATTTAGCGAGCTCTGCAGGATGCATCTCACTTTCGTTGTGTGTATTGATATAATTTTTAAAGTTTTTCATTGCTGTAATTATAGCCAATGAAAAGCAAAATTTTATTATATCTTGTTAGCTTTGCATCAGTTAAGTTGTTCGCAAACTTCACCAATGCTGTTTCTATCTAAAATTTGTATATAAATGCAGTTCTCTGGGAAAAATCAATTTTCTTGACATCTATTGCCGGCTTTGAATCTTTATTGTAACTAACCGTAAAGCTAATATATAATTTTTCATATATCAAAATTTTAAGCTCTAGGGCATTTGTAATAATATAGTCACTTATATCACCAAACTTTGGCTGATAATATGCAACATAAGAGAGTTGCGAATCCTTAGTAAACTCTTTTTTATAGGCCAAGTAGATATTGGTTCTAACGTGATTCTCCCGCTCATCTATATCTGTTGAGTAATTTATATATTCATAAAACATACCAAAACCAAAATACAAATCCCCATAGTTCTCTTTATCAAGATGGATACGTATCCCTGCACCGGTTAAAAATCTCTCATCAACTTTTGTAAACTCATTACTTTGGGACTGTACAAAAGCCTCCCCGTCAAGACTTTTTTCTAACTTACGTATATATCTGATGTGTGAGTATGTTTTATTGGCATTCTTAACATTATTTGCTTCACCATAAGTAAAATTTAACTCGCCCCACATCAGATAGGATTGATTGTCATCATAAGAGAGCTTCATACCAGCTGTATAGTTATCCGAGTCCGTATTTCCTCTTTTTGTATCAAATGCACCATTTACAATGCCGCTAAAACCTGGATTGTCACCAATCTCTACCGGAGAAATAGAAACCAATGCATAAAGCTGGACCACATTAAAGAGTAAAAAAATTAAATACTTCACGTCTGCATCACTTTATATTAATGTAAACTAACTAGATACCCACCAGCATCTTGTTTTATAGTGTATTTGTAAAATCCGTCAAGTTCTATGACAACCCTGTAGTAGCCCTTATGGGTTCCTATGGTAATTTTTTTAAATACATTTGCAGTTGCCGCCTTTTTTTCAAAACTTCGCAGATCTGTTTCTCTTTTAAAATCACATACAATTCGATGAGGCTTTACAAGCAAAAAAGAACGCAGAAGTTTATCATTTGTTTCTATCTTCATAAGCATCTCTTTTGTGTAAAAAGAGATAAAAGGCAAAGAGGTGAATTTTTGAAACTTTTGTGCTTTTACTTTTGTTTCGTGTTTTGAGGTTTTCTGCTGCGTTTGACCAAGCTCATAATTTTGGGAGATAAAAATCGGCAGATGCCAGTCAACGCTGTTTTTAAGCTCCACACGCTTCTCTTGAATTGAACCATCTAGATTTTTGTATCTGACGATGACACTCTCTATCTCCCTTGCTGTTGAGGGGAGAGAGAGTGCCGCCCTTTTTAACATCGGTGCTTTTTTATTTTGCTCTAAAGTAAGAGGAATATCCAAATCAGAATTTACAGGAAAAAAAGGATTTTCACGGGCAAAAAGAGAGAAAGATAAAAGTAACAGACAGAGTTTGATCATAAAAAAGAGCCTATTTTTTGTCTATATTATAGCAGATATTAGTTATTATTGTGCAGAAATTTCTTTGAGTTCAAAGTACTCTCGTTGTAGTTCGGCATTTTCACTCTTTAATCTCACAATCTCTTCTTGCAGATAATTTTCATAATCCTCAAGTCCTAACAGAACCTCTACGGAGTTGGTACCATACAGCAAAACCCCAAGATAAATACCTAAAAATACAATAAGAGAAAATAGAGTGAAAAATTTACCTAAAGACAAGCCTAAATACTTCTGAGTTAGACTCTCAGAAGTATCAATCTCTTCAAACAGCTCATCTTTTTGCATCTGTAGCCTTAGTTAAAAAGTGCAGAACCTAGATACTCACTGTAAACAACTTCGTTTTCAATCTCTAAAAGACGATTGTACTTAGCGATTCTTTCACTACGAGCAGTAGAACCTGTTTTGATTTGGCCACAGTTAAGAGCTACAGCAAAATCAGCGATAAATGCATCTTCACTCTCACCTGAACGGTGGCTCATAACACAAGTGTAACCGTTTCTTTGTGCCAAACGTACTGTAAGCATAGTCTCACTTACAGAACCGATTTGATTTGGTTTAATCAAAATAGAGTTGGCAATACCTTTTGTTATCCCTTCATTAAGGATATTAACATTTGTTACAAATAGATCATCACCAACAAGTTGAATTTTACAGCTTAACTTATCAGTAAGTATCTTCCAACCATCCCAGTCATCTTCACTTAAACCATCTTCAATAGAAACAATAGGATACTTGTCACATAACTCTGCATAGTACTCTACGAGTTCAGCACTTGTAACGGTACGATTTTCACTCTCAAGTCTGTATCCACCATCAACAACAAGTTCACTTGAAGCTACATCTAAAGCAATAGCGACATCTTTACCAGGTACATATCCAGCTGCTTCAATAGCTTCCATAATTACCTGAATAGGCTCTTCATTCGAACTTAGATTCGGTGCAAATCCACCCTCATCACCAAGTGATGTAGAGTGACCTTTTGCTTTTAATATAGCTTTTAGATGATGGTATACTTCAGCAGAAGCTCTTAAAGACTCTGTAAAATCTTCAAAACCAATAGGCATGATCATATACTCTTGAAAATCTACACTGTTATCAGCATGGCTTCCGCCGTTAATGATATTAAGCATAGGTGTCGGCATAACCATTGCATTTGCACCACCAAGGTAACGATAGAGTGGAATGTTTAAACTTTTAGCTGCAACACGTGCCACAGCCATAGAAACACCAAGTACTGCGTTTGCACCTAAGTTTCCATAGTTTTCAGTTCCGTCAAGCTCTTTCATTGTTGCATCAATTACTGCTTGATTAAATGGACTCATCCCAATAAGTACATCAGAAATCTTACTATTAACATTCTCTACTGCTAATTGAACCCCTTTACCCATATAACGCTCATCACCATCACGTAACTCTAATGCTTCACGTTTACCAGTACTAGCACCTGAAGGAACGATAGCACTTGCAGTTGTTCCGTCACTTAATCTTACTGTTGCTTTTACCGTTGGATTACCACGAGAGTCCATTACCTCTGTTGCACTTACATCATCTATAAACATATATTATTTCCTCTTTGATTAGTTTAATTTACAAAGACTATACATCAGCCTCTGATATATCTGAAGTATCCATGGTCATAAGAGAGCTCATTCCCATTGCTACTTTGATTTTTTCCTCGATCTCAGCAGCCAGTTCAGGCTCGTCTTTAAATTTTGCCTTCACGTTTTCACGGCCTTGACCCAGTTTAGTCTCTCCATAAGAGAACCAAGCTCCACTTTTATCAACTATATCTAACTTAACACCATAGTCAACAAGCTCACCCTCTTTGGAGATTCCTTCTCCGAACATTATATCAAATTCTGCCTGACGAAATGGCGGTGCCACTTTATTTTTGATAACTTTTGCTTTTACTCTGTTACCAATTTGGCTCTCTCCCTGCTTCAAAGAGGCGATACGACGCACATCGATACGCACTGATGCATAAAATTTTAAAGCGTTACCTCCTGTTGTCGTCTCAGGAGAACCATAGCCCATCATTCCAATTTTCATACGAATTTGATTGATGAAGATAACAGAACAGTTCATTTTGCTTAGAACACCTGTCAATTTTCTCAAAGCTTTACTCATCAAACGAGCCTGAACCCCAACTTGCTGATCGTTCATCTCACCTTCAAGTTCTACTTTTGGAGTCAGTGCTGCTACTGAGTCAATAACTACTAGATCAACAGCACCGCTT
The DNA here is from genome assembly GCA_964499805.1 of uncultured Sulfurimonas sp. Classification (GTDB taxonomy): domain Bacteria; phylum Campylobacterota; class Campylobacteria; order Campylobacterales; family Sulfurimonadaceae; genus Sulfurimonas. The sequence goes on along the minus strand of CAZCMR010000004.1, from coordinate 56,503 downwards.
CGTGCTATGGTCTCGACAATATCTAAAGCCTGCTCACCATAATCAGGTTGAGAGACTAAAAGATTGTCAATATCTACACCAAGATTTTTAGCATAAATAACATCAAGAGCATGTTCAGCATCGATAAAAGCACAAACACCCCCCTCTTTTTGACACTCTGCTGTAATTTGAAGGGCCAAAGTAGTTTTACCGGAACTCTCCGGTCCATATATCTCAACCACACGTCCTTGAGGTATACCGCCTATCCCTAATGCCAAATCAAGACCCAAAGAGCCTGTACTGATTGACTGTATTGGCTCAATATCTTTATCACCCAAACGCATCAAAGCACCTTTTCCAAATGCTTTGTCTATCTGTTTAATTGCCAGGTCTAATGATTTTTGTTTATTCGCATCCATTTTGGACTCACTTATTATGAAATTTAAAGAAATTCTAGACAAATATTTTTAACAAAACTCATTTTATGTCAATTTGTCATATTTTGGAATTGTATCTAAATAACATAAAAGTATTCTCTTGGATTATTTACTTTTTTTATTCATTCAGAATCTTATGTGCCATATCAATAACATCCTCATCTCCATGAACAATCACCAATATTTTTCCATCCTCTAAATGTTTTGCATATCTCTGTGCAAGAGAGTCTTCCATACCTCTATCTACGAACCATGCAACTACCGCTCCAGTGGTTCCAAAGACTGCTGCTCCACCTAGCATACCAGCAATAGCACTCATTATCTGACCTGTTGCGGCCAAGGGACCATATCCTGGCACAGCCAAAAGCATTCCACCAGCTAAAAGTCCCCATAAACCACCCCAGAATGCACCTTGTTCACCCCAGAATACAAGCTTATCCAATGATTTTTCTTCCTCAAATTCACCAGCTTTTTCTTCTTCGGCTCTTCCTATTACCGAAATATATTTTTTCAGTATACCACCATGTATCAACTTATTCACATCTGAAGATGCATCATCATACTTATCATAAACTTTCACCATTACATTTTCACTCATAGCATTTTCCTTTTATTTAAAATATCATACAGCTGTTCTAAGAATAATTATACATCTAGAAAGGTTAATTAGTAGTTACTTTTATCTTATTTTTGCTAAAATCATTCCTATGAAAAAAACATTAATTGCCCACTCACCAGATGCTGATGATATTTTTATGTACTATGCCATTAAATTTGGCTGGGTATCAATGAAAGATGTCAGATTTGACAATATAGCAAAAGACATTCAAACACTTAATGAAGATGCTCTTAATGGAGTTTACGACATAGTTGCGATCAGTTTTGCTCTGTATCCGCACATAAGAGAGGAGTATGCACCTCTTCGTACAGCTGTTAGTTTTGGCGAAGGTTATGGCCCGAAACTTATTAAACGCAGCGGTGCAAAGCTCAAACGAAATTTCAAAGTAGCACTCAGTGGAAAACATACTACAAACGCAATGCTTTTTCGCATCGCATATCCTGATGCACGTGTCACATATATGAACTTTTTAGAGATAGAACAGGCTGTAATTGATGGCAAAGTTGATGCCGGCGTGTTAATTCATGAGAGTATCTTAACCTATGCGGATGAGTTGGAAGTTGAGCGTGAGATGTGGGATATCTGGCAAGAACTCGCAGGTGATGAACTTCCTCTTCCTCTTGGTGGTATGGCAATTCGCCGCTCTTTACCTCTTAACCGTGCCATAGAGTATGAAGCGACACTTACAAAAGCCGTTCAGGTAGCACGTGACCATAAAGAGAAACTCTCACAAATGCTTTTAGAACGTGATCTTGTGAGAATCGATGCCCCTACACTTGATAAATACCTTGAGCTCTATGCAAATGATGATTCCATTACACTCTCTCCTTTACAGTACAAAGCAATAGATAAACTTTTTGAAATTGGATACAAACATGGGTTTTATGATACCCCTGTAAAAATTGAAGATTACCTCATTCCGAGTGAGTATAAAGAGTTAAGGAATTCATAAAATGGAAGCAAAGCTCATAGCACTGGGAGTACAGACTTTTCAAATAGCACTCTATCTTGCACTGCCCGGACTGCTTACAGGTATGTTTTTAGGTCTTGCAGTGAGTATCTTTCAAGCAACAACACAGATCAATGAGATGACACTCTCCTTTATTCCTAAAATCATCGGTGTTGTCATTGTTATCGTTCTTACTATGCCGTGGATGCTTAATGAGATGACAGACTTCTCGCTCAATGTCTTTAACCTCATTCCCACTTTTGTTGAGTAATGCACTACAAATCAATAAATTTTTCCAAATACTCCTCATTTAAAATTGGGGGCTCCTTTGATGTTGCTATTTTAGAGGATGATTTTACTGCGTTTGACAAGTACTACCTAGTAGGCTCTTGTAACAACATTCTCATTGGCAACAACCCTCCTCCGCTTGCAATGCTCTCTAAAAAATATGATTATATAAAGATAGAGGATAATACCCTAAAGATTGGAGGAGCAACCCCGTCCGGTAAGATTGCATCCTTTTGTAAAAAACATAATATTGCCGATTTTGAATTTCTTTCTCATCTTCCGGGTAAACTCGGAGGACTTGTCTGTATGAATGCAGGACTTAAAGAGTTTGAAATATTTAATAATCTTCTTGATATTACTACCCCTTTTGGAAAAAAAAGCAAACAAGATATAGAGCATGGCTATAGATATACATCTATCAATGAGCCTATTTTAGAAGCAAGTTTTCAACTCAATTTTGGATTTGATCTTGCAAAAGTAGAGATGTTTAAAAAGATGCGAGCAAATCAACCTTCCACTCCAAGTGCAGGAAGCTGTTTTAAAAATCCACAAGGTGATTATGCAGGAAGGCTCATCGAAGCTGTTGGTCTCAAAGGGGTCAAAAAAGGGGATATGTCTTTTAGCCTGGAACATGCAAACTTTTTGGTAAACAGTGGAGATGGGAAGTTTGAAGATGCAATGTACCTCATCCAAGAGGCACAAAAAAGGGTAAAAGAGAAGTTTAACATAAAGCTTGAGTGTGAGATAATCATCTTAGATAAAAGTTATCTCACTTTTAAATAAATATTAGAATCTAGCCATTATCCCCATGTAAAGACCTTTGAAATCCATATTCATATATGTTTTTTTATCTTCACTTGTAAAATCATACTTTTGAACTCTATAACCTATCTCAATAGCAGGTTGCACAACAGGTAAAAAACTCAAAGTATAATCAATCTTAGCACGAGCATCATAAACAGTATCTCCATCGTATGAGACATACTTTGCATCAGCTTCAAAACCAATATCTGTCATAGGAATTTCAACACGTCCTCTTAGATATAAAAGAGGAACAACTACAGTACCATTGTCATTATAATCTTCAGTTACTCCAGAAATACTTCCAACAGTTATTGGAGTTACCTGCTTCGCATGATACTTATAATCAGCAACTTTAATATCTACACCTATATCAATAGTTGTCCAAAAAGTATTATCTAAGATGTTGTAATAAGGAATAATGTCATACTGCGTTAAATCCATAGTTGTTGGAGTATCTACACCAAAATCAATACCATCATATTTACCAGAACCTGTGCCATCATCATGTATTGTTGCATATTCAAGTCTAAGATTTGGTAGAATTGGGATAGGATGTTTAATAAGTAACCAAAGGTAAGCTGAAGTTTGTTCTTTTTCAGCAGAAGTATTTGTTAAAGTTCCATCATTATCTGTATATGTGATAATTCCACTAGGTTTATAACTCCATGCGCCGACACCAGCTTCTACTCGTGTTAAATCAGCACTTGCAGTTGTAGCCATTAATGCACCAAGTGCTAAAGTAGATACTATTTTTTTCATGGTAGCCTCATTATAATATTTTTGCATATTATATCAGAGTTAAATATTTGTATTCTTAAAGATAATAATTTTTTATATGTGAAAAGATTTTGGGAAGAGGTTTAAATGCCACAAAAGTGACATTTAATTAAAAAGCACAAACTATTTTTTTGCAGCTTCTATTGCAGCGTCGTATTGTGGTTCTTCAGTGATTTCTGGAACGATCTCTTTGTAAGTAACGATACCGTCAGCATCTACTACGAAGATAGCACGAGCTGTAACACCAGCAAGAACAGATCCACCTAAAAGTACACCGTAAGCGTTAGCGAAATCTTTGTTTCTGAAGTCAGAAGCAACAGTTAATTTGTCGATTCCTTCAGCTGAACAAAAACGTCCTGCAGCAAATGGAAGGTCCATAGAAACAACAGTAGTTTTAACACCCTCAAGCTCAGAAGCTTTAGCATTAAAGTTACGAGTTTCAGTAGCACATACACCAGTATCTAGTGAAGGAACAACAATGATAAGTTGTTTAACGCCTTGAGCACCACCAACTTTAACATCACCTAAACCATCAGAGTTTACAACTGTTACCTCAGGAGCTTTATCTCCAACATTTACTTCATTACCTAATAACTCTACGTCCGTACCTTTGAATTTAGTTGTTGCCATATTCAAATCCTTTTTTTTAATTTTATAAAATGAAGGGAAACTTTTGTTAATTTCTAACAATCTATTCCCTTCGGCAGGAAGCCCAAAATGCTTTGCATTTTTTGAAAAAAGAACTTCTTAACCTTTTTGTAGTAGAAGTATATTTTAATTCGGATAATTTTTGTCTTATTTAGTAAACAAACCTTTACATATAAGTTTATTTTAAGTTATAAGCTACTTTTTGCAACAGCATTTAACTCATTTAGTGAACTAAACATTTTAGCCCGATACATATCTATCGCTACTCTTCCTATCATTGCCGCATTATCAGAACAGTACTGCAGTTCGCTCAAAAGCAACCTTGCTCCATGAGGTCTGAGTATCTCTTCTATCTGTGAACGCAGGTAGAGGTTTGCACTCGCACCTCCTACAATGGCAAAAGTTTTTGGAGGATGGTTTTGAAAATACTTTTTGAGTTTATGTGTCAGATGTTTCGTAGCTATATGCTCAAACGATGCGGCGATATCTTTGTAGTCCTCTTTTTGTGCATCCTCTACAGCTAAACGTACTGCATTTTTCAGCCCCGAGTAACTAAAAGCAAACTTTGGAGTTCTCAAAAGCGGTACTGTGAAATCATATCTCTTTCTATCCCCCTCTTTAGCAAGATTTTGTATGGCTGGACCACCGGGATAACCAAGCCCCATCATTTTGGCCACCTTGTCAAAGCTCTCACCAAAACTGTCATCCATACTCTTGGCAACTGTTTGAATATCGTTGAGACTTTTAACTTCCATCACCTGTGTATGTCCGCCAGAAACAAGTAAAACAGTAAGAGGAAATAGTGTTTCTTTCTCTATAAAAAGAGAGTATATATGCCCTATAAGATGATTTACCCCAATGATTGGAATATCAAGAGCCACACTCACTGCTTTTGCCAAAGTGATACCTTCAATGAGCGTTACAGCAAGACCGGGAGAAGATGTGACTGCCACAGCTTTGAGTTTGTCAAAATAAGGCTCACACTCTGCAAGAATCTTTGGCAGAGCTTCGGCATGCAGACGCGCGGCAAGCTCTGGAACAACACCACCATATATACTGTGCTCAATCTCTTGGGATATCTTTTTATGAAAAACTAGTCGCTTTGTCTCTATCTCAGTTATCGCAATGGCACTATCATCACACGAGCTCTCAATACTTAGTATCATTTTTTCTCCAAGGTACAATTTTCACCATAAGGCAAATCAACAATAAAACAGGCATGGTTAAACATATCTACATAAATATCTCCATCAAAGACAACATGCGCAATCTGTTTGGACATATACAGCCCCAGACCCGTTCCCTGTTTTTTCTCTTTTGTTGTGAAGTAGGGGTCAAAAATACTTTTCATAACATCTTCTCTCACCCCTTTGCCACTATCACAACATCTGATTTTCAGCATATTATCAAGTGTAATCAAACGCAGTACAATCCTTTTACTTTGAGGCTCATCAGCTAAAGCATCTTTAGCATTTGAGAGCAAATTTAAAATAATCTGGATGACAGAAGCAGCGACCAAAATATCTTTTGCGTCATTTGCCAACTCCATTTTTAACTCTATACCGTTTGCTATAATCGTCCCCTCATATATGCTTCTTACTTCAGAAAGAATTTCAGGTAAACTTTTTAAATCTTTATAGCGTTTTTGATCAAAAAAAGATAAAAAATCATCTACTGTCGTCGCAAGGTAATTCACATTGTTCTCAATAATTTCAAATGATTTCTCTACCTTCTCTCTCTCATAAGATGAAACCTTTGCATCTACAATACTTAAGTTTATCGTATTGAGCGGCTGTTTCCACTGGTGAGATATGTTTGCCATCATCTCCCCCATAAACACAAAACGCTCCTGCTCATACATAATCACATCTTTTTCTTTACTCTTTTGTATCTCTTGAGAGAGAAAGCTTTTGTATTCAGAAAGATGCTTTGTCAACTTAATCACAAGCAGTATGAGAGGAGGTGAAAGTAAAAGTGGCAGTACAATAGAAAAGAGTAAAAAAATATCTCGATACATTACTCCAGCAAGCAGAGTCACAATGTAAACACAAAGGATAGAGGCAAAAACAACAGCTGTCGTTAAAAAAATTACGATTTCAAAAGCTGAAAATTTTTCAATGAGTCCTATTAATCTATCTACAATATTTTTGAACAAAAGCTCTTACCTCTTTATCAACTAAGAAAACATCATCTACATTAGAAGGTAAATTATCAAATCTTTCATAGGCATCTATAATCTGCTTACTTATATCCATGAAACCAATCTCTTTGTTTATAAACATCTCTATGGCAGCCTCATTTGCTGCGTTTATAACCACACCTTTAAGAGGATTGTTTAAAAGTTCCTCTTTTATCTGCCAGACAGGATAACGCTCTTTTGTAATCTCTCGAAACTCCAAAGAGCCTACTTTGAGTAAATCAACATGTTCTAAAATACCCTCATCCATTTTTTCATCAAGTGCATATGCAATCGGCAGCTGCATACTTGCGTTTGCAAAGTGTGCTGTGGTTGAACCGTCTTTAAAGTCTATCATTGCATGAATAAGAGAACGTGTCTCTATGATGGCATCATACTCGCCTTCGCCAAAGAGCCAGCGTGCCTCTAAAAGTTCAAACATCTTGTTTACCATGGTAGCGCTGTCTATGGTGATCTTTTGTCCCATAGACCAGTTTGGATGTTTTTGCGTATCTTCAAGCGTTGCATTTTCAAGCCGTTTTATATCCCAGTCTCGAAATGCTCCACCGCTTGCCGTGATTATCATCCGCTTGAGGGGTCTCTCCTGCAAAAGATACCAAAGTCCGAAGTGTTCGCTGTCGATTGGCTGGATTTTTGAAGTATCGATGAAGGCACCACAGGCAACAAGAGATTCCTTATTTGCAAGTGCTACTTTTTTATCACACTCGATGGCTTTAAGTGTTGGACGAAGCCCCAAAAAACCCACAAGCGCATTCACGACCAGTTTACTTGAAGCATCTTCAATTACTCTAAGTATCGCCTCTTCCCCTGCATAAACGCAGTGATGATTTACCTTACCACTATCTGCCGCATCAGCGATAACAACAACTTTAGGTTTATGCTCGACTATCTGTTTGTTTAAGAGTTGGATGTTTTTACCGCAGACAAGTACCTCAACATCAATGCCAAATCTTTTAGCAACTAAAAGAGCGTTGACCCCGATAGAACCTGTTGAGCCTAAAAGAACCACCTAAACAAGTCCTCGAAGCAGTACCAGCATTACAATTCCGCCAAAAAGATAGCCATCTATTCTATCAAGTACACCGCCATGTCCGGGAAGAAGGTCGCCACTGTCTTTGACACCTGCACTGCGTTTGAGTGAAGACTCAAACAGATCACCGAAGATAGAGGTCGCAGAGACGGCCAAGGAGATGATAAACGCAGTCCAAAAGTCAACAACATAGAGCCCAAAAAATGCGCCCACAAGCGTAGCAACCACAACGCCGCCAAAGACACCCTCTAGAGTTTTATTTGGACTTGTTTCACAAAAAGGCGTTTTACCAATACTTTTACCAACCGCATAAGCACCGATATCTGTAAGAGCAACAACTGCCAAAAGCCATAAAAGAGAGAGCACACCGTACTCCTGATACATCGTAAAGACAAACAGAAGTCCGGCAGTAGGGTATAAAAACGGGAAAAAATCTCTCCACTTCACCTCTTTGTTGTAAGCAACAAGACTTGCATATCCAACTCCCGCCAAAACAAACAGATCATCCCCATACGGATAGATACCCGCAATAAGCCAAAGAAGAGCAGCATAGGGAAGAAGATTATCTTTTTCAACACCAAAAAGTCGTACCGCCTCTTTAAATGCAAGAAGATAGATAAAACCAAATACAAACCACATCACAAAGAAGTTGTCAATCCAGCCTATCACAAAAACTGCAGCTAAAAGTGCTACACCGGTAACAATCCGCTCTCTATTATTTTCAAACATACGCATAAAAATTCCTATAAATCTTAAAGTAAGTAAGTATATCCAATCAGACTTTAATATCTAATTTATGTAAAGGGGGAGTATCTGAAGAGTCCTCTTCATCTTTGAAGTGTGCACGGCGTTTTTGAGACATATTTTTCATCTCTTCATCCGCTTCTTGTTGTTGATGCTCACGGTCAGGATCGATTTCATGCGACTCTTCAGCCTCACGAATCTCCAACACTTTTTCATCTTTTTCCTGTACAGCAGCCTGAGCCATAAAGTTTTGAAGTTCCACACGGTTGGTGTGTGCATTTTGAGGAGCTGTAGCAGCAGGTGTCATCTGGTTGACCAAAACAACATTTCCCAAAGGACTTATCGCCATAACAAACTCCTCTCAAATAAGGAAGAAACTCTTCCTAGTAATAATAACGCAACAATACTGCAGAATCCGTACCTATAGTAGTATAGTCGCCAAAACCTGCATTCAGACGCACTTCAGCACCAAGAGTGAAGTGTGGATCAAAAGCATACTCAACACCTGCAACCGGTCCAAGATTTAAAACTGTTCCAGAATCACCATTACCATAGTCATGATTTTTGATTCCTGCAAAACCACCATAATATGCACGGATCTTATTATTGATTGGTGCCATTATATGCAGAGCAGAACCAAGTTCAATATCCGTTCTTGAGTCCCCTTTGTCCGGATTTAGATATGAAAATCCAAAATATGGTTCTAAACGCAGCTGGTCATCTAAAGTAATAGTTCCTCTAATTGTTGTGCTGTTTTGCCCTGCTACACCCACACCCAAACCAAACTGCGGTTCATCTGCCACTGCTGAAGTACTGAGAGTTCCTACAAGAGCAACTGCGGAAACTGTTTTAAACATCATTCTTTTCATCTCTATTCCTTTTTTTTGTAATCTACTCTCTAATGATATACAAATATCACAAACACTCTTTAAACCCGAGTATCCACTTCAATGGTTTTGTACTTGTTATAAAGAACATTTGCTCCATTTTGAATAGTAACTTCACGTCTAGGAGTATAATCGACCAAAAATCTATCTTTTGCAGTCGTTGTAAAATCTACACAGAGCCTTGCCGCTGCCAAAATGATATTTTGCGGCAGATTTTGTTTGTCTGTCGTGATGATAACATGAGCAGAGGGTCTATCTTTCATATGGAGCCAAATATCTTTTGCACGCGCATTTTTAAGTAGTTCAATATTGCCCTTTTCGCTCTTTCCAAGCTGGACTTTGTACCCCTCTATCCAAAATACTTCAATGGAATCATTGCGTTTTACCTTCTTGTTCTGCACTTTTTTAGGAAACAGCAACTCTATTTTAGATACATCTTTCGCTGCGTTTACAGTATGGATAAAAAGCTTAAGATGCTCTATCTTCGAGGAGAGAGACTCCTCTTCGATATGGAGATTCTTCGCTCTTTGTTTTGCTTTTTTACTTTTTGTAAAGAACATTTCACTTATCAAAAAAGGAGTCGCATACTCTTTATCAAGCACTATCTCAAACGCAGTACCGTCATACTCCTTGAGTAAGAGTTTTTTTTCATACGGTTTGATACTAGAGGCATTGGCAAGAAGAATATTTCCATAGTGTTGATACTTTGCTGCTTCAGCTTCCAAGTCCTCCTGCGATTCAAGTTTTTCATAAAGCTTTTGCAGTTTTTTAAGTTTCTTTTGCAGATAGGCAACTTTTTGCTTTTTCAGATTTGAGAGTTTTGCATTTTGCTCTTTTTCATACACTTCATATAAAAAGGCTTCAACATCATCCAGAGGATACTCTTTTGCTACAAAAGGAGCAGGCTTTACATCAAGGAGTTTATGTCCGACTTTTACCTCTCTAAAAGAGGAGAAGAGGTCGATATGCCGCAGCGCTTCTAAAACATTGTTTTGCGCATCCAAGATTATGACATTTGTATATTTTCCTGTAAATTCAAACTGCAGATAGGTGATCTCCTCTTTATATGCCGAGGCCAAAGAGCTTTTTATGCGTATGATCTTATCACCATGAAGCAGCTCAATATTTAAGATATTCGCACGATTAAATCTTTTGGCAAGTATCACATCAAAGGGTGCATTATAGACCTTTGAGCGGGGATACTCTTTACACTTAAAGATAGAGGAGTTTGAGCGTTGCATATTAAAAAAGAGTGCATCACTTTTATCAAAAACAACCTTTACAGTTGTATCGTTTACTCTGTGAATGGCAGATATTTTTTTAAATTTTTGCAGATACTTGACTATTTGCTCTAAATGGGAGAGCTTCATCCTTCCATAAGCCTTTCACTTGGTTTTCCTATGTAAAAGCCCTGTGCCAGATCCACACCAAGCTCTTTTACCATATTGTATGTTGCCTCATCTTTGACATACTCAGCAATTGTCTGCATACCCAGACTTTTTGCCAGACTTACTATCGCTTTAGTGAGTTTAATGTTTTTTTCATTTGAAACAATATCTTTTATAAAGACACCATCTATCTTGATAAAATCAAAATGCATATCCAAAAATCGGCTCAGATTGGAATTTTCCACCCCAAAATCATCTACTGCCATCTTAAATCCCATTCCCCTCAAGAGTGAAAGCTGCTCTTTAATAGCATCTGCATTTTTCACAACGGTTATATTCTCTAAAATCTCAAATGTCACACGAGACGGTTCGATTTCATACTCTTTGGCATGATTTTGCAGATAGATTAAAAAACTCTCATCTATCAAATCTTTTTCAGTTAAATTGATAGAGAACTCAACATCTTTATCATGCATATAGGCAAAACTTTTTTTGATGATTGTGCGGGTGATAGTAGTCAAAAGTCCCAACTTTTCAGCTGAATGTAAAAAATAGAGCGGGTCGGTCACTTCATGCTCATAGACACCTCTTGCAAGCACTTCGTACTTTACTATTTTACCGCTCTGAGTATCTTTTATGGGCTGATAATAGGGTTCTATCCCGTCATTATCAATCAGCTCTCTTGTAAGTCGAAGCCACTTTACAGCCTCTTTTTTATCTACAAAATCCAAATCCTCTTCGTTATAAACTTCAAAGTGCCTACTGCCGAACTCCTTTGCCTTGTCAAGTGCATATTCACAATTTACCAAAGTTTCAGAGACTTCATCACGAATTTTATCTGCTCCGATACAAAAAGAGATGTGAATCGAGACATCATCGACAACAATATTGTCATTATCAAAAAAGGCTATGATCTGATTGCAGTAGAATGCTATCTCCTCTTTTGTCGTTACATCAACGATGTAGGCAAACCTGTCTGATTCTACCTTGTAAAGTCTGGAATTACTGATAATGTTTGTAGAGAGTTTTTGAGCCGTGTTTTTTATCACATCATTTGCAAAATCTTTCCCGTACTCTTTGTTTAGCACTGAAAAGTGAGAGATATCCAGCAGTATCATATATCCCTCTTTTTTTATTATCAAATCATTTTTCAGCATTATTGCGTTTGGCAGTCCTGTTCTTTGGTCATAAAGATATTTATGTTCAAGCTCATAGGTCTTTTTTTCCACCATACGCTCAAGATTTTGATTGTACTCTATGAACTTCTGTTCCATATCAAGACGATAGACAACTTTAGAGACAACAGAGAGAAACTGTTCCAAATCAAAAGGCTTCATAAGATAGCCGTCTACTCCATACTTTATGCTCTCTAAAAAGTATTTTGATTCTGTATGAGCGGAGAGAATAAGCAGTGGTATAGTGGCATTTTGCTCACGTATCATGGAGATAAGTTCCAGACCGTTAATGTGAGGGAGAGTAATGTCTGTAACAACCAAATCAATTCTGTTATGATTAAATTTTTCCCATGCCTCTTTTCCATCTTTTGCACTAATAATCTTTGGGAAAAATGTACCTAAAAAGTTGATAAGTTCTATTCTCGTCGATTCATCATCCTCAACAAACAAAATAGTCAAATTTTTTGCATTACAAATCAATTCTTTTAAGGTCGATTTTTGTTGATACATCAAGCACTCCCTCTAAAAAGTTACATATTTACATAGTTTACCATAACTCTCTAACAATTAAGAAACATCGAATAAATTAATGTATAATCTTTTTATGGATTTACAAAGCTATCTCAAACTTACGCATCTTTTGGAAAATGATGATTCACAAAAAGAGGAACGCCGTGCTTTTTTTCTGAAACATCAAATGCAAAAACTCTCAGACACAAAGCAGCTTCTCTTCTGGATGGACAAGGCATCACACAACGCGCCACAGCACTCTTCGCACCTTAAAAGCATCACGAACATTCTCTTTTTTTTAAGCTTTATTTTTGGTCTTTTTAGTGCTGTAGCACTGCTGAGTTATCACGGAGAACATCCTGTTAATATTATCTACCTCTTTGTAATTGCCGTTGTTATACCGATTGTCAGTATGCTTTTATCTCTTTTTGCTCTCTTTTTTCCCAGAGCGTTAACGCCATTTTTCCTTACAACATGGACAGAAAAAATCATTGCAAAATTCGTTTCTACGGACAACCCCCTGCTCAAGCTAGATGCAGATATAAAATACACTTTTAGCCTCTTTATCGTACAAGTAAGTGCACTGCTCTTTTCTACGGGCTTACTGCTTGGCTTTTTAGCGGTCATCTTTACGCAGGATATTGCCTTTGGATGGAGCACTACCCTGCATATTACTACACAATCCTTTTACAACTTTTTACACTCCCTCTCTTTTGTTTTTGAGGCAATATGTCCGCAAAGTGCTGTTTCACTTGAGCTTATCCAAGAAACTCATTATTTTCGTCTAGGAGGGCACATCACGCAAGAGATGCAAAGAAGCGCTTCACTTTTTGGAGAGTGGTGGAAGTTTTTAGCCTGCAGCACCCTCTTTTATGCCATTTTCTTACGTCTTTTATTCCTGCTTTTTACTTTCATCAAGCTCCGTAAAACAGTCTCTAAAGCACTCTCGCAGATTGAAGGGGCGCAGGAGCTTTTAAGAGATATGAATGAGCCTCTTATCTCAACAACAGCAGATACAAAAGAGCAAAAGGGGACAGAGCAGACAACTGCTCCACTGCCCACAAAAGAGACGTTAACAGGCTACTACGCTGCATTAGGGTGGGCCTTTAATCAAGAGGAGCTTCTGCTCATCTTAGATGCTCTTCATCTTACCCCGAAACAAACCTACACTGTGGGCGGGAATAAAAGCCTAAAAGAGGATAGCAGCGTCATCAGCCTTATGCAGGGCGATACTCTTTTACTCGTAAAAGCATGGGAGGTACCGACTATGGAGTTTATTGATTTTGTCGAGGAGCTTTTACCCAAAGTAAAAAGCCTCCGTATCTACCCGACTGGCTACGCAAAAGAACACTACAGAGCAGATCCTGAAGATCTAGCCATCTGGGAACAAAAGATCGCTGCACAAAATTTGAAAAATGTGAGTATACAAAAATGAATCATCCGACTTTTGCCGTTGTAGGACATCCAAATAAAGGAAAAAGTTCCATTGTCTCATCCCTGTCTATGGATGACACTGTCGTCATCTCCAACACTCCGGGCACGACCCACACAAAAAGAAGTTTTCCCCTTAAAGTTGACGGTGTCGTTGTTTATGAGCTTTTTGACACACCCGGCTTTCAAAGAGCACGAAAAGTTTTAGCATGGTTACAGAGCCATGAAGTAAGTGCAGACAAAAAACATGAAATAGTGAAAAAATTTGTAGATACCCATAAAAATGATGCTAAATTCCATGATGAGATAGAACTTTTAGAACCTATCTTGGAGGGAGCCGGGATTATCTATGTCGTTGATGCCTCAAAGCCCTACTCCAGTGAATATGAGGCAGAGATGGAGATCCTTCGCTGGTGCAACCAACCAAGTATGGCGCTCATCAACCACATCAATGAAAATGATTACACCCAGGAGTGGAAACGGGCACTCGGGCACTACTTCAAACTCATCCGTACCTACAATCCAATGCGTGCTGCGTTTAAAGAGCATATTGCGATTCTAGAGAGTATGGCACACCTCAACGAGGAGTGGATGCCAAGCATCAAACACTCCATCGAGCTCTTTGAGACATACCATAATCAGATGCTCAGAGATGTCAGCGGTACTATCGCACGACTTATCTATGATACCTTGGCGAAGGTAGAAAAACTTCCTGTAAGCGGGGAGACGGCAACACAACAAGAGCATAAAAAGTTAGAGGAGAGATACAAACAGACACTCAGAAATCTGGAACATAAAAGCTATAAAAAGATCGCTGCTGTTTTAAACCATACACATCTCAATGAAAAAATTTTTGAACTCCCTTTTGAGAATATCGACCTCTTTTCAAAAGAGTCTGCCTCTATCTTCGGATTAAGCAAAAAAGAGCTTTTGCTTACAACTACTACAAGCGGTGCACTCACCGGTGCGGGTGTTGATCTTCTTCTTGCAGGACATACCGGCTTTTTAGGTGCTGCCATCGGCGGAGTTCTTGGCGGGGCAGGAGGGTATTTTGGATTTGACGAACTTTTTAAGACAAAACTTTTAGGTAAGAGAGTTGGGGAGAAGTATCTGCAGATAGGACCTATGCAGAACAAAAACTTTCCCTACATTCTCTTAGGACGTGCTCTTTTTTACACACGCAAACTTTTAGAGTATTCACATGCCAAGAGAGATGCGTTTGTCATAGACAAAGAGGAACAAAAACGTGAAAATATACTTAGTGATACACAGAGACAAAAACTTGAAAAATACCATAAACTCTTTCGTGCTAAAAAAAGAGTTGAAGAGAAGCTTTTAAAAGAGTATGAGATGCTTCTTCTTCAACTCCTTTAAGCTACTTTTTCGTTATAATTCCAAAAAAGTTATAGAGAGAAATACGTGCATACACCTAAAGGTTTTGGAAAAAAATACTTTACACTAGCAGCAATTCAGGCATATATCTCTATGCAAAAAATTGTAGCACTCTCTAGTGCTGTATGTACACTCAGCGGAAAACCCCTCAAGATAAAAATCAACTCTCCACCCGCTTCCTAAACGCAACACCCAATCACCAAAATATCCAAAAACTACAACTACCCTTATAAGGACAATAATGAATACAACACTAAAGTTATCGCTGCTTACAGCTATTATATCTACCGGCACGCTCCAGGCACAGAACCAATACACACTCAAAAACATAGAAGTAACAGCTTCACAGGGAACAAAACTTAAGAAAAAAGATGTTACTGATAATGTTATAGTCATTACAAAAGAGCAGATAGAGGAGTCTCGTGTCTCTACACTCAACGATGCACTGAGCAAACTTGCAAATCTCTCTATCACTCAAAATGGCGGAGCAGGAACATCATCATCCGTTTATATCCGAGGAATGAGCTCTAAACGTATTTTGGTACTGATAGACGGTGTCCGCTACAACAACCCTACAGCCATAGGTGCAGCAGCGGAATTTTCACAGATCATGCTTAACAATGTAGAGCGCATAGAGGTTATCAAAGGGGCACAATCAGGTGTCTGGGGAAGTGATGCAAGTGGAGGTGTCATCAACATCATCACTTCTACTGCGAAAAAAGGACTTCATGCTTCTATTAACACAGAGTATGGTTCATACAACACTTCAAAAACATCAATACTCGCTTCTTACGCAACAGACAAACTACGTGTAAGTGCGAACTCTCTTCTTTACACTACAGATGGTTTTTCTGCTGCTGAGCCGTATAAAGGCAGTGCAGATTACGGGAAAAGATATGATGAGCTCGGTTATGAAAAAGATCCGTATATTAACAGAAGTTCAGGATTTAAAGCAGCCTATAATTTTACTGACAATGACTCTGTAGAAGCAAGTGTCAATATCATAAAATCAACTGTACACTATGACGCTTCTGCATATAATGCAGCAACGGGTACTTATGTTTCAAGTGACAGCCCTATACCGCAAACTACTCTTTTCAATCGTTTCTATCATATCGGATTAAATCATAAAGACAGTGTCAATGATGTTAAAGTTACTTATAATTTTTCAATCTTTAACAGAGATATCATCGGTACATACGGCACATACAATTATGATGGTGATGTTCATGAAGTAAAAGCAGAAGATAAAATAGACTACATGAAGAACAGTTTTATCAGATTTGGTGCCTCTTATCAAAAATTTGAGCAACAAAACATCACACCAAACAAAGACAAAGACTACAGTGCAAGCTCTCTTTTTGTAACCAACTACAACAAACTCAGCCTGATAGCAAATGCAAATACGATTCTGAGCGAATCTCTACGCTATGACAACTATACTGCGTTTGACAATGCATTAACAGGAAAAGTAGGTGTCAAACAATTCCTTAAAAACGGATTTTATATTAGCGTAAATGCAGGTACAGGATACAATGCTCCGACACTTGGTCAACTCTATGGACAATTTGGAGCAAATCCAAATCTTAAACCGGAAAAATCTTTAACAACAGATATCACTCTTGGTAACGATACTGTTTGGATCACAGGTTTTTACAATGAGATTACAGACCTTATAGACTATCTTTACCCTGCCGGATACGTTCAAACATCAGGAAAAACAAAATTTAAAGGTGTAGAGCTTGGTTTTGAAAACTATTTTACCAATGATATTGGAGTAAAAGCACTCTACACATACCTAAGAACAGAAGATGCAGACGGAAAGACTCTTGCTCGTCGTCCGATCAACCAACTTGATGCAACTGCTACATATTACTATTCAGATGATGTAGATTTCAGCGGACATGTTCAATACATAGGAACACGTTACAATAAAGCAGATAATCAAGGGGCACAGACAGGACGTTATGCAATAGCTGACCTTGTAGCAAATTTCAAAGCAGACAAAAATCTCTCTTATTATGCTAAAATTGACAACCTTACAGACAACTATTATCAAACAGTTGACGGATATGCAACCCCATCCCGTTCTGTATACGTAGGTCTAACACTAAAATATTAAAAAAGGACGCAGAGTATGAGACACATTCTCCTTATTTCACTCTTCATACTCTCTCTTTTTGCTCAGGAGAGAATCATCTCTTTGAGCCCATCCATTACAGAGATCATTTACGGATTGGATAAAGGAGATGAGCTGGTTGCCACAAGCAGCTACTCTCTCTATCCAAACGCAGCACAAAAACTTCCCATCATCGGCGGATATACAAATCCAAACATAGAAAAAATAATCTCCTACGCACCGACTTTGGTCGTTGGACAGAGCTTTAATAACAAAACACTCTCCCAGCTCAAATCTTTTGGCATACCAACACTGCAGCTCAATCTCAAAAGAATCAAATCCATTGAAAACTCTATCTTGATTTTAGGAAAAAAACTCCATGCTACAAAAGAGGCAAAAAAACTAACTAACAAGATAACAAACGCAATAACCACTGCTCACAAAAGTAAAAAACCTCACTCTGTGATGATAGTCTACGGTCTTCATGAAGATTTGCGCGGGGGGATCTACATCGCAGGGCACGATATATTCTTTGATGACATTATCAAAGCCTGTGGCAATACAAATGCCTACACCTCAAACGCAGCCAAACAACCTGTTTTGAGTTATGAAAACGTTATAGCACTCAATCCACAGCAGATCATCATCCTGCACTCCCATGCAACAGAAGCCAACGTCGATGTAAAAAAAGCACTCAAGAGCTGGTATGCTATTCCCACACAGGCTGCCAAAAATCATAAAATAAGCGTAGTTGATGAAGATTATCTGCATATCCCTTCACAAAGAGTTGCACTCACTATAAAACGGCTCTGCAGGGAGATGAATGATTAAGCTTCACAACCTCAGTGTCCGGTTTGATAAGAAAAAAGTTCTACAAAACCTCTCTTTTGAGATAGAGGGGCATCTCACTATTGTCGGAGCAAACGGTTCGGGCAAAAGTACACTGGCAAAATGCCTCGCAGGGCTCAATGCTTACAGTGGGAGTATTGAAATACAAAATATAAACGCAGCAAAAATTCCTGCAAAAGAGCGTGCAAAACTCCTCTCCTATATTCCTACAAAACTCGAAGTCTATGACTCATTTATCACTGCCGAGGAGTTCGTACTCTTAGGAAGGTTTCCACATAAAGAGTCTCTCTTTGACTACTCTCAAAAAGACAGAGAGACAGTCAAGGAGATGATGGAGTATCTTGGTATCAGACATCTTGCAAAACAACATATTCGTGAACTCAGCTCAGGGGAACAACAGCTCACTCTTATCGCGCAGGCACTTACCCAACAAAGCAAGATCATCATCTTTGATGAGCCAACAGCAAACCTCGATCCGAAAAACTCCAAGATCATTGCCAAACATATCAAAGAATTGCAAAAATCCCATACTGTTATCCTTATCACCCATGATCTGCATCTTGCTGCGTTTATAGGGAGTAAGATTCTCTTTTTAGACGATACAACAGCAGCACTTTATGGAGATGAGTTCTTTGATGATAAGGTACTTGAGCGACTCTATGGTGTTGCATTTCACGCACTGGCGGTAGAGTATGATTAAAAAAGTTTTATGGTTCGTACTTATAGCTGTATTTGTTATTTCTCCTTTTATGGGAGCAGTTGATCTCTCTCTTGAGCAGATCCTCAAACGCAGCTCCATGAATGCCACTATCTTTTATGATCTGAGACTTCCCCGTGTTCTCTTTGCCTTTTTTGCAGGAACTATTTTATCGCTCAGTGGACTGCTCTTTCAGACGCTCTTTCGCAATGCACTGATGACACCCTATACACTGGGAATATCTAGTGGAGCAGTTCTGGGAGCAGGAATTGCCATCAAACTCGGTCTCTCTACCCTTATCTTTGGCATAGGAGCCATCAGTATCTTTGGTTTTTTGGGTGCACTTTTGACTGTTTTTTTACTCATCTATCTTTCACGCTTCATCCGCTCATCAGGAGAAGAGTCACTCCTGCTTTTGGGAATTGCACTCTCACTCTTTTACACCTCTGTATTGATGGTGGTTTTCTACCTTGGATCTGCCATCCAAAACGACATGCTTATCCGTTTCACTATGGGTTCTCTCTCGGTCATCGGCTGGAAGTATCCCATCGGGGTTGCTTTTGTAGGTATCCTCCTCGCTCTTTTTATCTACCGCTACAAGTTTGAGCTCCAACTCCTGAGTATCTCGCAAGATCAGGCAAAACTTAAGGGAGTTGATACAAAAAGAGTAACGCTCATTTTGCTTGTTGTCTCTTCTTTGGCCATAGGCGTACTTGTAAGCATCAGCGGTCCCATCGGTTTTGTAGGACTGATTGTTCCTCATATCATCCAAAAACTTTATCCCTCCAATGTCAGCCGAAGAATTATAAAAACGGCTCTCTTTGGCGGACTTTTTTTAGTTGCCTGCGATACGCTCTCTCGTACACTCCAGACGCAGAGCGAACTTCCCATCGGCATTATCACAGCCATTATAGGCGGGCCGTTCTTTATCTATCTGATTATCTCAAACGCAAAAAAATAATGCTATAATTTAAAAAAGAGGGATTTATCATGCCAAAGATTTCAAGACGTAGTTTTCTAAAAGGAGCTGTCGCAGCGACTGCACTTCCGCTTGCACTAAACGCAGCACAGACAAAAGAGACGCACGACCTCAAGTTTATACACATTACCGATTCACATATGGATCTCAGTGACAGCGACTCGGTAGATGCACTCAAACTTGCCGTTGCCTTTATCAACAAAAACCATCCCGATCTGGACTTCGTACTCTTTGGCGGTGACAACTTCAACAACAATGTTGCCGGCGATAAAGATGCAGTCGTTTTTCAAAAAATCGCAGATAATCTACACTGCCCCTACTACAGCGTAAGAGGTAATAAAGAGTCCTCACCAAAAGGTGATGATGCAATAAATCTCGCTGCGTTTGAAAAGATGTTCGTAGCTGATCGAGGGCTTACAACATCGGGAAAAGATTGGCTTCTGGAGAAAAACGGGTATAACATTTTAGGACTTGACAGCTGTATTGAACATCAGAACAACGGTCTCTACAGTGAAAAAACGCTTGCTTTTGCCGAGCACATCTTGCAAGCAGGTAAGCCGACACTTATTCTAAACCACCACCCCTATACAAATTACTGGGGCGGTACGGAGGAGAAAGATCTTCATAAATACGTACTCAACAATACACAAGAGACACAAAAAAGACTCTTTGGCTACAAAAATCTTCTGCTGACGCTCTCAGGTCATAAGCACATCGACTCTCTTACCAAGCTCCAAGATACACAACTTATCGTGACCCGTGGTTTTATCCGTCCCAAAGATCTAGATATGTATCCGATGCGCTATGTTGCACTCTCAGGCAACAAGATAAGCCAAAAGCTTATCTATACAGCCTAAGGAGCACTTTTGGGATACACAAGCTGGGTAAAGGAACATGCAGCCGCACATAAAAAGATAGTCGATAAACTCCTCTCTAAAAACTACACAAAAGAGCAGATAATTGAGTATTTCGACTTTGAAAATATGCGTCTCTCAGAGCCCGATTTTTGTCCGCTCTACAAAGAGAACAGAAAATGCCACGAGATGGATTCGCTCAACTGCTATCTCTGCTCCTGCCCGAACTTCCGTTACAGCGACAAAGGGATTAAAGAGATTGAGGGTAAAACGCAGTACAGTTTTTGTGCCATAGACTCAAAAGACGGGGCACAGGGCGTATATGGCGAGAAGATACATCAAGACTGTTCAGGATGTCAGGTACCGCACCATAAAGAGTATGTTGCCAAACATTTTGATCTTGAGTGGGCAAAGATAATGGCTCCGTGTGATGTCGATACAAAAGAGGAGTAAAAACAGTGCAGATAAAAATAAACGAATACAATATGCAAAACCTTGAGGCCTTCAGCGAAATGAAGAAAAAAGATATCAGTGAAATTATCAATGAAGCACTCGAAGAGTACTTTGCAAATGAGCAGAAAAAACTGCTTGAGAAAAACATTGCCGATGAGAATGCAATGACAAACCTTGACTTTAACGAATTTTGGGATGATGTAGAGCTATGATGAAACACGGCGCAAATATATATAAATATGCAAAAGAGCTTGACTGTAAACCTGAGGAGATCATAGACTTCTCATCAAATATCAATCTCTACCAGCCAGAGTTACCACTACAGTTCTCAAACGCAGTCATAACAAAATATGCTGACAGCAACTACTCTGAACTAAAAAACATCATCGCAAAGCAGTACAGATTAGAGAGTGCTCAAATCTCACTCTACAACGGAGCAACAGCTGCCATCTACACTCTCTTAGCATCGCTCAAACAAAAAAGAGTCTATCTCTACGCACCGCTTTATGGAGAGTATGAAAAAGCAGCTCTGCAGAGTGGTAAGGATATCTACAAAATAAACCGCATCGAAGATATAGACCAAGAAGTCGATGAGAAGTCCATAGTGGTATTTGTCAACCCCTCTACTCCGGAAGGAAGCTACTACGACCTTGATGAGCTCTTTTTGATGTGGAAAAAGAAGAAGTGTACCATCATTTTAGATGAGAGCTTTCTTGAGTTCGAAGGACTAAAATCACTCAGAAATCAGGTGCAGGACTATAAAAAGCTCTACATCATCCAATCATTTTCAAAATTCTACTCCTGTGCAGGCGTACGCATAGGCGCAATCTTTACACATGAAAAAAACAGTGTAAAAATAGCTCCGCCGTTATGGAACATCTCCTCTATGGATGTAGAGTTTCTCAAACAGCGTCTTAGTGATGAAGCCTTCAAAACAAAAAGCAAAGAGCTCCACAGCATCCAAAAAGCAGAACTTTTAACGATTTTAAAAGGTGCCGATATCTTTGATCAGATCGTAGAGAGCGACGCAAATTTCATCCTTGTACATACTCCAAACGCAGAGGCACTCTTTGAGCGTCTGCTCGCACATAAGATACTCGTGAGAACCTGTGGCAGTTTTGATTATCTTGGAAATGAGTGGCTCCGCTTTGCCGTCAAAGACAAAACCGCTCATGAAAAACTCAAAGCTGCTCTGGGATGAGATCGCTTAGCATCTTTGGAACCAGCAGCGATGCAGGAAAATCAACGCTCAGTTTTGCCATTACCTATCTGCTGCACCACAGAGGCATCAAGGTCGCCCCTTTTAAAGCGCAGAATGTCTCGAACAACTCTCTTGTGACAGATATAAACACAGGAGAGATAGCCATTCCCCAAGCCTTCGCAGCAGAGGCGATAGGCTTAGAGACCACCCCTCTTATGAATCCCATCCTCCTAAAATCAGGAGGCAGATCAACAGCACATCTTATCATCAACGGCAAAAGTGTTTGTAACAAAGATGTATGGAGCTACTATCGTGATATAGACACGCTCAAACCCTATGTAGAGGCTGCGTTTAAGAGTCTGCAAAAGAGTTATGATGTCATAGTCGCAGAGGGTGCAGGCTCTCCTGTGGAGTTGAATTTAATGAGCAAAGATCTCTCCAATATCTATGTGGCAAAAAAATTCAATACAAAGATAATCCTTGTTGCAGATATTGAACGTGGTGGCGTTTTTGCCTCTATCTACGGTGTCTACAAACTCCTTCCAAAAAAACTGCGTAAAAATATCATCGGTGTTATCGTCAACAAATTTCAAGGTGATATGAGCCTCTTTGATGAGGGGGTTACCATCATAGAGAAGCGATTTGGCATCAAGGTTTTAGGTGTTGTCCCCTACAAGCCCTTTAATCTCGGTTTTGAAGACAGTGCCTCACTCATGGGTTACAAACAAGATACAAAAGATGCCATCATCAAAGTAGGCGTGATACAGCTCCCCCACATCAGTAACTTTACCGACTTTGAACCGCTTGTAGCAGATAGAGAAATTGAGCTGCTCTTTATAACAAACGCAAGCGAAGCCACACTTTGTGACCTGCTGATTGTTCCGGGAAGCAAGCGTGTGGTTGAGGATTTGGCATGGCTCAGAGCAAGAGGCTTCGAGCCGATTTTAAAAAACAAAAATAAAACCATAGTCGCCATCTGCGGAGGCTATGAGATGATGTTTGAGAAGATCCTCGATCCGCTGCATATAGAGAGTGATGCAGATGAAACAAGAGGGTTGGGAAGATTTAAGGGTCAAGTGCTCTTTGAAAAAGAGAAAAGACTCAAAAAAGGGTGCTACAATATCTGGGGAACTATGGCAGAGGGATATGAGATACACAATGCCACAGCCAAAAAGAGTGCAAAGCACAAAGAGAATCTATACGGCACATTTATGCATGGGATATTTGAAAATGATGCGCTGCGTTTAAGACTTTTCACAACAGTTGACAAACGCTACAGAGGGTATAATTTTAAAAAATTTAAACAAAACTCCATCAAATCGTTTGCAAAACACATAGAGAGACATATAGATATGGAGTATATTACAAAGGCCTTATAGTGAGCAATCTTATTATCGCGGTACTTGCCTATCTGATAGATAGGAAGTTTGGAGAATTCAGCTTTATCAAACACCCTATCGTTGTTATCGGTGAGCTTATCAGCTTTGGCGAAAAAATCCTTTACAAAAAGAGTGTTTTTCGCGGTTTGCTGCTTGTTATGTTTGTTTTGAGTGTTGTTAGTATTCTTGCTATCTCCCTGCAACTCTACCTGAACCTCTTTCTCCCACTTGGCATAAACATCATCATCTCTGCGTTTATCGCCTCTATGTTCATTGCACACAAGATGCTTCGTGACTCTGTAGAAGCGATCATAACAGCCCAAAATAAAAGAGAGGCTATCGCTATGTTAGTATCACGTGATACAGAGGAGTTGAGCGAGAGCGACATCTACAAAGCTGCCATCGAGAGCTATGCAGAGAACTTAAGTGATGGTGTTATAGCACCTCTTTTTTATCTGATTCTCTTTGGACTGCCGGGTATTATCATCTATAAGACTATCAATACAATGGACTCGATGATAGGCTACAAAAACGAAAAGTATGAAAAGTTCGGCAAAGTTGCCGCGCGCTTGGATGACATCGCCAACTACATTCCTTCTCGAATAACAGCGCTGCTTATCATGCTCGTTGCAAAACAAAAAAATCTCTTTGGCTTTTACAAAGACGGCTCAAAACATGACTCTCCAAACGCAGGGCATCCTATCACAGCTATGGCACTTGCACTTGGTATAAAACTAGGAGGTGATACACCCTATTTTGGAAAGATGAAGAAAAAAGCAGGTTTTGGAGAAGGAAGAGAATCTCTCAAAGCAGATGATGTAGAAAAAGCACTACGGCTGATATAAAAAAAATTTACGATATTAGCTATTGTATTTGCCCTAAAAGCAAATACAATGAAGCTCTTATTATTTTACGCTTTGCGCTAAAGGTACCAAGTCGCCTTCAACAGTCATACAGTTTTGTCCATATATCAATGGAATATACCAAGCAGAAACACCTATTTTAGCATTTACAAGTACATCACCTTCGATCCCTTTGTTATGACCATTGTCAATTGCATTATCTGTTGCAACTTGTAATCTGTTTTGAAAATCACCTACTGGAAATATAATAAAAGTTTTTACACAACTTTCACCTGATGTTCTCTCTTTTTTAGTTACATGTGCACTTAAACCATCTACATTGTTTGTAGAAACAACAGTCATATTTCCTAAACGAGTAGAACACCCGCTAAACCCAATTAAAGCCAAAACAGAAACAGCTAATAAACCTTTTTTAATCATCTATATATATCCTTAAATTAAAATGAATTTGAATATTAACATACTATTCTAAAAAGAATCTAAAAAATACCTTTTCGTGTAGGAAAGTAGCATAAATAATAATTATACTTCTAAATATTACATTTTTATCACACCGTTCAATCTTCTTTAAGCCCAACTATTACATACTGTTTCTCAAAATTATTTAGAAGGATACCAATGACACAAATTACAAAACTGGCTTTAGGGCTTTTAACAACATCTACACTCGCTTTTGCAGGTGTTGAAGGGCACTGGGATTATGACAAACATGGCCCAGAGCACTGGGGACACTTTAGTGAGAAATGCGAAAAAGGGAAAGAGCAATCTCCTATCAACATAGAGACAGAGAAGACTTCTCAGCTTGACACAAGCTACTCTATCAAACTTGCAGAAAGCTATGACGGTGTCTCTACAGTTGTAGATAACGGACACTCTCTAAAAGTTACTCCGGTTGATGCAGGTTACATTACACTCCATGGCAAAGATTACAAACTTAAACAGTTTCACTTTCACGGTATGAGTGAACATACAATTGATGGTAGAAGATACAATGCTGTTGCACATCTTGTTCATGTTGCAAAAGATGGTACTGTTGCTGTTGTTGCTGTTTTATTTGAAATTGGTGAGAAGAATCCTACACTTGAAAAAATTCTTGATGCAAAAGGGAATGTGAAAGTAAACCCAAATGACCTTTTACCAAAAGACACAACACACTACTACCACTACAAAGGTTCATTTACAACACCTCCATGTACTGAAAACGTACAGTGGTATATCTTTAAAGATACGGTAAATATTTCAAAAGAGCAACTTGATAAACTAAGAAAACACTACAAAAACAATGAAAGACCGACACAAGCGCTTAATCACAGGGTTGTAGAGACAAAATAACACTCGCACTTGTGCTAAAATGTCAACAAAAAAAGAGTTGATATGCAAACATATAATATTTTTACAGACAAAGAGAGTCAGTTTCCAGAGGGAAAAGCTGACTTTCTACTAGCAGCCTGCGTTACAAAAACCTGCGAGATAGAAGGTATAACACAAGCAGGAATTCCCGGAATGATTCCACTCACTCCCACACTTGATGCCGAATACATTACAAATGCAAAGGTTTACTCTTTGGGGGAGCTTGCAGAGACACCTACCGGTGTTCCTACTCCGGCACTCATTACCCGTGCCACACATGAGCTAAACCCTTTCTCTACCATTGAGATTCTTGATCTGGGACTGCAAACGCAGCCGCAAAACTCTACTCTGCATCATTTTGGTATTGAGCCTTCAGAGCGTATTGACAAAGGTGCCAATATCAACGCAAAAGAGATATTTGCAAAAGGAATGGCATTTGGAAAGAGCTATGAGCTCAAAGGCAACTACCTCATACTCGCAGAGAGTACCCCTGCAGGAACAACGACTGCTGCCGCTTCTGCTCTGGCACTCGGATATGATTGCGCAGATGATTTTTCATCAAGCTTTTTAAATGTGCCCCATGACATTAAGAGCAAGACCATAAACGCAGCCCTCTCTTTAGTGGATAAAGAGATGTCCAATTTTGAAAAGCTCGGTATTGTCAGTGATAATATGCTGCTCTTTTGTGCCGGTTTTTTGATAGAGGCTTCCAAAAGATTTCAAATCATTCTCGCAGGCGGTACACAGATGGCAGCCTGCCTACTTATAGCTGATGCTCTTCGTGAAGATATCTTGATGCGTGTCAAACATGACAATATCACACTCGCGACTACACAGTGGGTTGCAAAAGACGCAAACTCAGATATCAAACATATACTAGAACAACTCAGCTATACTCCAAATGCACTCTATACAACTTTTAGTTTTGCCGATGCAGAGATTCCCATATTGAAAAAGTATGATGAGGGAGAAGCCAAAGAGGGTGTCGGTGCAGGAGCTGCTCTTGCCTATGCAGCAGCAAATTCTATTGAAAATGAGCAACTTTTACGCCAAATTGAGCTTCTTATCTATATGTTATAATTTTATTTTTTGTTATAATACAAAATATTTAACAAAAATTCAGGAATATTTATATGCTATCATCTGTCAAATCAAAAGTTATTGTCTCCATACTCTCTTTTAGTGTTCTTGGTCTTATCGGGATGTCTCTTTATCTCTCCTCAACACTGCAAGGCATGTCCAACACAAGTGCAAAAAAATCCCTTGAAATGGTGAGTGAATCAATATTTCAGACCATGACGACAAGTATGATGATGGGTGATCCCGAAGTTGTACAAAAAGCTTTTGAAGATGCACGAAAAATTGAAGGTATCCAAAAACTCGATATCGTAAAATCAAAAGCTGTCATATCTGTTTATGCGCCAAATGAGAAGTACACGACTGATAGTCTAATTTTAGATGTTTTAAAAAACAAGAAAACAAAAGTTATTGAAAAACAGGAGAATGGACACCACACGATACGCCTTATAAAACCGATGATAGCACAAAAGAGATGTCTGCAGTGTCACTATAATGCGCAAGTAGGATATACGCTCGGAGCAATGGACCTTGTCATTTCTCTTGATAAAAATGATGAAAATATCAGCCAAACAAACAACACGCTTATTATTTCACTGATTGTTTTAGCCATAGTCTTCACACTTATGGCATACATCTTCTTTACAACAGAGATTTTTAATCCACTGACGGCACTTAAAGAGAAGATCGCTGCTCTTGTAAGTGGAGACAAAGACCTGACAAAACGCCTCGAACACAAAAAGAACAATGAGTTTGGCGATACGGCTGTCGAAGTGAACCATTTTATAGAGATGATTCAAGCAACGGTAAACCATGTAAAATCTTTGGGTGAACAAAATAAACTGATTGCTTCAGAGATTGAGATTGCTTCACATGTTATCCGTAAAGGGACACAGCAAGAGCAGGAGCTTGTGAAAAAAACCAGTCGTAAAAGTGAAGATATCCAGCACATCCTTAACGAAACGATACAGACGGCACTCACAACACAGGAGACAATCACACAGGCAGACCAAGCCCTTAATGAAGCGCAAAATGCACTTGTAACGCTCAACAGTGAAATCGCAAGTTTTGTTGCATCAGAAAATGAACTTGTAGATGAACTCTCAACACTCAAAGAGGATGCCGATCAGGTAAAAGATGTACTCAATGTCATCAAAGATATCGCAGAACAGACAAACCTTCTTGCTCTAAACGCAGCCATAGAAGCTGCACGTGCAGGTGAGCACGGACGCGGTTTTGCCGTTGTTGCAGATGAAGTGAGAAAACTTGCAGAGCGCACACAAAAAAGTCTGAGTGAAATCGACATCAGTGTCAGCACTATTGTACAGTCCATCAATGATGTTGGAGATAAAATGTCACAAAATGCTAAAAATGTAGAAGCACTCTCTTCTATTTCTGATAATGTCGATACAAAAATCTCTGCCACTACAGATGTTATGCAGGCATCCACACAAGCGTCCAACAAAGCAAAAGAAGATAGTGAAGAGATGTCAAAAGCACTTAAAGAGATTATCTCCTATATTAACAACATAGAGGCACTCTCAACCGCAAACGGGACAAGTGTTCTCTCTATCGAGAGCGATCTGCAGCGTCTAGTAGAGGTCGCTTCATCACTGCAGGCGACTATTGATGAGTTTAAGAGTTAAACCTTCTTCTCTTGCGCACATAGTTCTTCTTAAAACATGACTGGCAGATGCTGTACTTTGAGTTGAGATTCAGTACTGCAGAGCAGAGCTTACAGCGGTGAGCCAGCTGCGTTTGCTGCAGAGACTCCTCAATATACCTGTTTATCACTCCTCTGTATTGTCTCGCTTTTTGCTCATCTATAAAATAGTCATGAAACCTGTAACTCAGCCAGAGGTATAGTGATATCTCTTTGACCATATCCTCAGCGCGCAGCAGATCCTCAGAGGTCTTGGCAAACTTTCCTCCGAGTTTTGGAGCATGGTAATGTACAGGCTCTTTTTTCTCCAGAGCATTGATGTAACTCTCATATGCAGCGACAATATAGGGAGATTTGAGTGTCAGCGGAGCACAAGCAAGATGGTACTTTGTCGCGATGTCCAGATCATAAGCATCTACAATCTTTGCGGCCTCAAGCATATCATCAAGCGAAGAGGCATAAAAAGGACCGTCAAAGACCATATTTTTGATAAAAAAGTGCAAAATCTCTTCAAGCGAATTCTCTTCAAGTATCTTTGCTACAAGTTTTATATGCTCCAGATTTGCCATCACTTTAAACGGCACGGCTATCTCTTTTGCACTCTTTGTAAACTGTTTGCGTACGATTTTAAGTGCATCTTCACTCAAAGCCCCCACATAACCGTTCTCATGCAGACCGTAACGTCCCGCCCGTCCCGCTATCTGCTGGATTTCAGAAGGAAAAAGCTTTCTTTGCGATATGCCGTCAAACTTCTCTGCCTTTGAGAAAAGCACGGTTTTTATGGGAAGATTCATCCCCATGGCTATGGCATCGGTTGCGACAAGTATCTGCGTCTCTCCTTCACGAAAACGCTTCGCCTCTTCACGTCTCACTTCGGGAGAGAGATTTCCATAGACGACGCTCACCTCAAAATCTTTAGAGAAGCTCTGTTTCAAACGCAGTACATCTTTACGGCTAAAGGCGATGATGGCACTGCCCGCTTGCACATCTTTTGGAGCCGTAGCATGAGGCAGAAGTTCAAGAGGATTTTTACGCTCAAACTCCACTATCTCCAGCTCTTCACCCAGATACTCGGCAAGTGCGATGATGGCATCTTTAACATTGGCACTTCCCGTCATTATGATCTCTTTTGCAGGTGCACCGATAATGGCATTTGCCCATGCCCAGCCACGGTCACGGTCATCTATCATCTGCACCTCATCTATGACACAGACATCCACATCCACATCATAGTTCATCATCTCGATGGTAGAGCTGATATGCGTCGCTTCTTCGTCCAAAATTTGCTCTTCACCGGTGATAAGTGAGCTCTCTATTCCCTCTGAGAGCAGTGTTTCATACCCCTCAAGCGCAAGCAGACGCAGTGGTGCAAGGTAGTAGCCTGTATCGGCATCTTTTAGTTTTTGCATCGCGGTATATGTTTTACCGCTGTTTGTAGGACCTATGTGCAGTACCAGTTTTCTCTGCATGGAACGTGCAATGGGAAAAAGATTTTTAAAATCCCGTATGGTACGTGCAAGCAGCTCTTGACGCTGTTTTTTTATCAGTTCGTCATGGATGGAGCGGACAAACCTGCGTACAATTTTTTTTGCAATCTTTGGCGTAATCACAAGCGTTCTCGGCATCAGTTCAAACAAAAACTCATACACACGTTGGTGCAGCTCCTCTTCGGAGAAGTGCAGCAGTGTCGAGTACTTCGCACACTCTGCTACCAAATCTTTTAAAGCAGCATAAAACTCCGCTTCATACTCCCCTTTCACCTCTGCTAACACCCCGTCAAAGTTAAATCTCTTAGAGTGCCAAATCTCCTCTAAAAGCCCCTCTAGCTCAATGTGCAGTTCTAAATTATACTCTAGCTTCAAATCAGAAAAAGGAAGTGCCGCCTCTTCGCTCAAACGCAGCAGTATCTCCTCCTCATGCAACTCAACTCCCTGGGCATCTATCTTCTCTTTGACTATCTCTTTTAAAACCTTTTGCGATATCAATGGATAAGAGAGCTTCGTTTTTGGCGGTGAAGCACGAAGTGAATCCAATATCTGCTTCGTTGTCAGATAGGCATGCGGATACTTCAGCGAAGCAAGAAAGGCATCTATGCTTTGCTGTTTTTGTGTAACACTCTCTAACTTGTCTTTTGCGATTTTTTCGACTATCTCCTCAAAAGGAGCCTCTTGAAGATACTCATAGGAGTAGGGTTTCGTTTTTATCGTAAGTATCTTGTGAAAATGCTGCCCGTAGAGTTCATACTTAAAAGAAGCATTAAACTCAAAAGTGTCATCTATGTCAAAATTTCCTTCAAGTTCACGCTCAAGCTTCTCTTTTTTTATCTCAAAACGGATATGACGCAGGGAAGATTCCATCTTCTCTATCGTTATCTTCTTGCTTCGTACATGAGCATAGGCTTCGCGCAAACGCAGCGCTTCCATAGGATTTGCATCGAGCTCCTCTATGAGGGCATCTATCTTTGCCTCTCTATCAAAACCCGGTTCCGCCTTTGCCTTTGGTGATTTGTAGACACGCCCGTCACTCTCAAAAAACTCTAAAATATCACGGCGCATAGCACTCTCGGCTTCGCTCCAAATCATTCGCAGCGTTTTTACCATCAGCGTTTTATTGTGCTCTATGTCATAAATGCCAAGTGTTGCAAAGAGCTCGCTCAGCGTCTTTGATTCTACTCGCTCTATCCCTACATCAAAGGGGTCATCATCAAAATATTTTCGTATTCTTTGGTTAATCTTACTATTTTTTTTATTCTTTTTTGCCATACTTTGATTATAACACAAGTTGCTATATAATTAGAGTATGAATTATCCCAACGAATGGACTCAAAAAGAGTTTTTACAAAACAAAAAAAGATTACAAAAAGAGGGTGTGGAGGTTATTTTGGTAGATACCATTCTCGCACCCATAGAAAAAGCCGACACCGTAACATACAACCCTTATGAGCTCAAGCAGCATCCAAAAGGGAGTGTCTTTGTCTTCTACTGCGACACAGGAAAAGCAACACTTGAGAGGCTCAAAGAGTACAAAGAGAGATTTCCCGAGCACCACTGCATCTCACTCAAAGGCGGGCGCGGCTACTGGCGAAAAAATATGATGTTATTGGAGAGTGATGAGAGCTAAACAGCTAGAGGAGTTTACAGTGTGCCTTCAACAAGAGCGCTACTATGATGCCCATGAAGCACTTGAAGTCCTCTGGTTTACACGCCGCTTTGAAGAGAGTGCAGAGGTAAAACTGCTCAAAGGTCTCATAAACGCAGCTGTAAGTTTTGAGCTTATAAAAAGAGAACGCATCCTCCAAAGCAAAAAAGTTTGGGCAAATTATCTCAAATACAGACAAAATCTCTACAAAATAAACGCTCCCTACCTCAATGAGTATTACAAACTTACACGCTATGTGGAAGAAATTAACAAA
The DNA here is from genome assembly GCA_964499805.1 of uncultured Sulfurimonas sp. Lineage (GTDB taxonomy): Bacteria > Campylobacterota > Campylobacteria > Campylobacterales > Sulfurimonadaceae > Sulfurimonas. The sequence goes on along the minus strand of CAZCMR010000004.1, from coordinate 24,352 downwards.
AATAAATTAAAAAATTTATAATATAGTATTTATCTGCTAAAATAGCCCGAAAAATAAAAGGCTTGACTATGCAAAGTATTGACATCCAAAGATATACAGATACAGCGATACTCTACGCAAGCGAATATGGCCTTAAAATCATCGCCGCGATCATCATCTTCGTTGTCGGTAAATGGATAGCGCACAAACTGACTGCGTTTATCAAAAGTATAATGACTAAAGCAAAAGTTGATAAAACTTTAGTAGAGTTCAGTGAAAGCATCGTCTACTTCGCACTGCTGCTGATGGTTGTCATAGCCGCTTTAAATCAGCTTGGAGTAAATACGACCTCCTTTGTAGCCGTCTTTGGTGCTGCTACTTTGGCTATCGGTTTAGCACTGCAAGGCTCATTCTCCAACATCGGCGCAGCGGTTCTCATCATCCTCTTTCGTCCCTTTAAAGTTGGAGATGTCATCGAAGCGGCAGGGGTAACGGGTGAAGTAACAGACATCAACCTCTTCTCGACCATTATCACGCCCATCGACAAGCGCATGGTTATCGTGCCAAACTCCTCTATCATCGGCGGAAACATCACAAACTTCTCAAACAGAAATACACGTCGAGTTGACCATATCTTCGGCATCGGTTACGATGATGATCTTAAACTTGCAAAAGAGACACTTTTAGAGATCGTGAATAATGATGCAAGAATTTTACAGGAACCTGCACCGTTTGTCGCAGTAAGTGAACTTGCAGACAGCAGTGTAAACTTCGTCGTTCGTGCATGGACAACTACAGATGACTACTGGGATGTTTACTTTGAAATGCTTGAAAATGTTAAAATTACATTTGATGAAAAAGGTATCTCCATCCCTTATCCTCAAATGGATGTTCATACAGACAAATAAAACTTAAACTATAAAGGAAAAAACATATGAAAAAAATCTTACTTAGCACAATCGTAATCTCTTCATTGGCTCTTGCTGCACAAGCGGCAGATGCTGACACTCTGGTAACACATACGGAACTTGGATATATCCAGACAGACGGTAATACAAAAACAAAGACATTCAACCTTGATGCAAATGCAAAAAAAGCGTGGGGAAGACACCACGGAAGTCTCAAAATTGATGGGCAATACGGCAGTGCAGACGATATTGAAAACAAGAAAAAATATCTCTTGGAAGCAAACTACGACTATGCCTTTACTGAGAGATTTGCCTTTAACTACCTTGCAGGTTATAAGTCAGATATCTACTCGGGTTTTGATTACCAGTTCTACACCGGTCCGGGTGCGAAATACCAAATGATAAAGCTGGAAAAACATAACTTGAGTCTGACGGCAAATATCCTCTACTCACAAGACAACTACCATGTACCAAATGCCAACGGTGACGACACAAACGACTATACCGGATATAAAGCACAGGGAGTTTACTTATGGGATATCGTAAATAATCTTAAATTTACGCAAGAGCTTGGTATTCGAGGTGATTTTGATGATTCTGAGAACTACTTCGTAAACTCAAAGACAGCACTTACAACAAAGATCTCTGATATCTTCTCAGCAGGTATCAGTTACAAAATCGACTATGTGAACCAACCCCTTCCTGGTCTTGACAACAAAGACACTACGCTTACAGCAAATCTGATTATGGACTACTAAGTCCATAATCACCCCTCTTTTCTCTTCTGATGAAGAGAAATAAAGACAAAAGCCCCAAACGCAATAACACTTGAACTTAAAAAGAGATACTTTGGATAGTACTCATAGATATACCCAGAGAGCAGTGCCCCGCTAAGTCCTCCCAAACCATAGGTAATACCTGAAAAAAACTGCTGTGCAAGCGCTTTGTTTTTATAGCGTTGGAACAGATAACTGATAGCGGCAGAGTGAAAAAGAGCAAAACTAAGAGCATGCAGGGACTGCGCAAAAAAGAGCACGCCTATATTTGAAGCAAAAGCAAACACCAAAAACCAGCGCACAACAGTTGCGAGCATAGTCAAACGCAGTATGTTTAAGAGGTTGAAATGGAGCAGTTTTCCTTGAAAAAAGAACATAATCACCTCAATAAAGACACCAAAACTCCACAAATAGATGGTCATATCCATACTCACGCCATGATTTGTCTCATAAATGGTAAAGAAGTTGTAAAAAGCACCGAAACTCATCTGAACAAGTACCAAACCGAGCCATAGATGCCAATCTTTTAGAAGATCTATGTCGTTTGTCTCTGTTATCTTCTCTTTTATCTCCTCTTTACTGGAGATATGCTGCAGTCTAAACGCAACCAGAGCAGTTACGAAGGTAAGTGAGAGTAAAAAATCAAGTGCAATATATGCAGACGTTAAAAACTTTACCAAAACAAGTGCTACGATGATAAATCCAAGCGAACCAAAGAGCCTTGCCTTACCATAGCGCTCTTTACCGATACTATGCAGAGCAATCGTCTCCACATAGGGAAGTACAAGGCTCATCCCTACGCCCATGGCTATGTTTGAGAGCAGCAGTGCATAAAAGTGCTCCAAAGAGAGGTAAAATGAGAGTGCACTCAACACTATAAGCACAAGAGAAGCCCTAAAGAGTCCCCCATTGAGAGAAAAACCTCTCATAAACAAAAAAGGGAGTATAAAACGAACAAGAGGTGAAGCCGCAAAAATAATACCTATCTCGCTTGCATCATACCCAACTCCACTTAAAACTTTTGGCAAAAATATAATATAGATACCTACAATCGAAAAATAAAAATAATAAAAAAGTGATAATAATTGAAACATAGGTGCAAATATAGCATTATTTACAATAATATATGTTAATATCTTTAGACTATTTTTTAAAAAGGAAACGGCATATGTTATTAGAGATGAAAGAGAATGACTTTATTGTATCAAAAACAGATACAAAAGGTCGTCTCACCTATGTAAATGAGATATTTATGACTATGGCAGAGTACACGGAGAGGGAACTTTTAGGCAAACCGCACAATATTGTCCGTCATCCAGATATGCCAAAAGCAGTCTTTAAACTTCTTTGGAAGCGCATACAGAACAAAGAAGAGATCTTTGCTTTTGTTATTAACAAAACAAACAAAAATAATGACTATTGGGTATTTGCCAATGTTACAGCCTCTATAAATAATAACGGAGATATCATAGGTTACTACTCCGTTAGAAGAAAACCAAAACCCTCTGCACTTGAGCTTATCAAGCCCCTCTACCAAGAGATGCTCCAGGCTGAACGCAGTGGCGGCATAGCTGCAGGAGAAAAAGTTTTAAATGATTTACTAGAAAAAGAAGGAGTCTCTTATGATGAATTTATCATCTCTATCCAACAATAGGCAAACACTGCTGCTCTTTGTAACTCTACTTGCAGCATCGATCTATGCACTCGTAGCAGCAAACTACATTTTGGCTATTGTATTGGTAATGGCTCTGCTTATCTCTTTGTTTGTTCCGGCATCAGGAGGAACCGTAAAATCATCAGATCTGATACATAAGATGAAAAAAGTTGTCGATGCTGCTGCCGATGGAGATTTAGAGGGACGTATCACACATATTCCGACTGATGGCTCTGACATCGCAGCATTTGCCTGGTCTATTAACAATATGCTTGACCAGACAGAGGCCTTTATGCGTGATACGACGACAACCATTGAAGCTGCTTCAAATGGAAAAACATACAGAGCTGCTTTCCCGCAGGGTCTGCACGGTATCTTCCACTATGCCTCTTCAAAAGTTAATGATGCCATTACCTCTATCGCCAGCGGTTATGAGACAAAAATGCTCGGTGAGCTCTCTGCAGAGTTTACCAGACTTGGAGGAGGAGTTGCTCGTGGACTTGGCATCATCCAAGTGGACCTTTTACAATCTTCTGACAATGCAGAGGCTATTGTAAATGTATCACAACAAACAGCACAACAAGCCTCTTCAAACCTTGAAAATGTTGTCGATATTACACAAAAGCTCTCCACTCTTACAGAGCTCATCGCCTCTTCTCATGAGGGCATAGTAAGCCTGGAGAATCGTTCTCGTGAGATTTCCGAAGTTATCGGGCTCATTAAAGACATCGCAGACCAGACAAACCTGCTCGCACTAAATGCAGCCATTGAAGCGGCACGTGCAGGTGAGCATGGACGCGGTTTTGCCGTGGTTGCCGATGAAGTGAGAAAACTTGCAGAACGCACACAAAAAGCGACAAATGAGATAGAGATAACCATCTCGACACTCCAACAAGAAGCAAATGATATGCGGGGTAACTCCGATGAGATAAGCAGTATCGCACAAGAATCAAACAGCACTATAAATGAGTTTGAAAATGCCTTTACCGAACTTAACTCTTTGGCAAAAGGCTCTCATGTCACTGCGGTAAGACTTCAAAACCGTCTCTTTACCACACTTGTTAAAGTGGACCATATCCTCTTTAAATCAAATGCCTACTCTACTCTTTTATCACGTAATAAAGAGACAAATTTTACTGACCACTACAACTGCCGCCTTGGTAAATGGTACTACGGCCCAGGTGCAGAGCGTTTTGGTAAAACGCCGTCATTTAAAGCGATGGAGAAAAACCATGCTGTTGTGCATGACAGTGTCTTTAAAAACCTTGTTTTCGTTAAAGATGGAACGGTTCTTAAATACGACCATCCACAGCAGATTACACGCAACTTTACAAACATGGAAGAGGCTTCTAGCAATCTCTTTAAAGAACTCGACACTATGCTCGATGAGTATGAGAAGATAAATGACAAGTAGGTATTTACTAAACATTTACTTATAATAATTATAATTTCACATCTCAATTATGTTTTCCCCCTTTCATAAGAAGAGATAAATACTCCTATAAATTTTCAAACAGCTGAGTTTTCCCCCTTTTACTCTCAGCTGTTTTTCTTTTTCCAAAACTTTTAGATATAATCCACAAATAATGAAACAAACAAAAATCGTTCTAACAACTCTCAACTCAAGATTTACCCACAGTGCCATCGGGCTTCGCTACATTTATGCAAATATGCAGGAGCTACAAGAAGATACTGAGATTCTAGAATTTAGTATCAATGATGCCATCCAGACAGTAGCCGAGAAGATTTTGTTGCACTCTCCCGATATCATAGGATTAGGTGTCTACATCTGGAATGCTTCACATATCCGTGAGCTTATTCATATCCTTAAAAAAGTCTCTCCACAGACTACTATTGTTCTTGGAGGTCCCGAAGTCACCTACCTGCCATTTCGTGTAAATTATGATGATGCCGACTACATCATTCAGGGTGAAGGAGATCTAGCCTTTTACAAACTCTGTAAAGATATCATCTCTCAAACGCAGCACGAACGTATCAGCAGAATGAGCCTGCCAAATCTCAAAGAGATTAAACTTCCTTATGATTACTATACAGATGATGACATCAAAAACCGTTATATCTATGTAGAGATATCGCGCGGTTGCCCTTTTGAGTGTGAATTCTGTCTCTCTTCCATGGATGAGAAGGTAAGAGCCTTTCATCTCGAGGAAGTACTCGCTGCGTTTGAGAAGCTCTGGCAAAGAGGGGCAAGAAACTTTAAATTTGTAGATAGAACTTTTAACATCAACATCAAAACAGCAACAAAGATTTTAGACTTCTTTTTGGCAAAAGAGCCGCCCTATTTTGCTCATTTTGAAGTGATTCCCGACCATTTTCCCGCTTCGCTCAGAGAGAAGATAAAAAGCTTTCCCCATGGAGCACTCCAGCTTGAGATAGGCATCCAAACGCTGAATCTTGAGATAGCAAACAACATCTCAAGACAACTCAAACTGGGTAAAATAAAAGATAACATCGCCTTTTTGGAAAATGAGACGACAGCACACATACATCTTGACCTCATCGTCGGACTCCCAGGAGAGAGCCTTGAGAGTTTCGGAGCCAATCTTGATGAGCTGATGCAGATGAGCAGCTGTGAGATACAGATAGGTATACTCAAAAAACTCTCCGGTACACACATAAGCCGGCATGACACAACTTACGGCATGGTCTACAGTGACATCCCTCCCTATGATATTCTCAAAAACGCACAGCTCAGTTTTGAAGATATCCAGATCATGAAGCGTTTTGCACGATTTTGGGATCTCTTTTACAACAGTGGAAATTTCAAGAACTCTCTTTCTCTGCTTTGGAGCGATGGCAGCCAGAGGGCAAAAGTATTTGAAAATTTTTACGCTTTTGGAGTGTGGATATATGAGCAGACCGATTCCACTTGGAAAATATCACTCCAAAGGCAGGGCGAACTCCTTTTTGAGTACCTCACTACACAAAAAAGCCTCAACCCTCAAGAGGTCGCGAAGAAGATGTTAAGCGATATGATGAAACTCAAAGGTCGGGCAGTTCCCCACTATCTCAAACCTTATGCTGCAAACTTTAAAGCAAAAGCAAAACTCGGAACATCCGGCTTTAATAAAAGACAATTCTAAGTAAGAGAACATAATAAATTATGTATAATTGATCAATGAAGTTTTTACTGCCGATTTTTATCCTACTATCAGTTCTATTAGATGCGCAGCTAATCTCCAAAGACCTAGAGACAAGAGTAGAGAAAAAATATGGTCCTTTTGCAAAAAACAGATTTATCTCCATACAAAAAGATTTGATAGAGAAGTATAAAGATGCAGACGACATACATAAACTAAACGCAGTAAACAGCTGGGTAAACAAACTCAAGTATGATAGTGATATGCATATCTACGGGGTGGGGGATTACTGGGCTACGCTCTACGAGTTTGTGGGAAAAGACAAAGGAGACTGTGAGGATTATACCATTGCAAAGTACTACATCCTCAAAGCGATGGGTGTAGATCCCCATAAGATGAAATTCACCTATGTTGTCTACAGAGACAGACGCGGGCATCTTCTTGCGCACATGGTCCTCTCTTATCTCAAAGTGCCAAATCCAAAATCAAAAAATGACATCCTTATTTTAGGCAACAACAACAAACGGGTACTTCCCGCATCACAGCGCCCTGACCTTATCAAGATGATTAAAATGATAAACGGAGACACTGGTCCAAAGTCAAAAAAGTGGAAAAAACTGGAAATAAATATGAAAAGAAAAAAGCTATAGCTTCTCTAACTCATCTGCACAACAGAACTGCTCTTCTTCTAGCTTTATCTTCTTGATTGAAAAACCGATATCTGTCCCCGCAAGAACTTTGGCAAGCTCATTTTTAAGGTGTTCAACATCACAACTGCCACTCTTAAGCATCACAAAATCATCTCCAAAAACAGTAAAAAGCATCATCTGTGCACTGTTTTTTTCTAAAGTTTTTGCGACACTCTTAAGCATCTCATTTCCTCTGTTCCAGCCGTATGCTTTATTATAGGCAGAAAACTTTTTCAACTCTACATAGTAGAGCAGATCATACTTTTTATCGTACTCATTCTGCACAAGAATAACATCGAGATAGTTTTTATTATAGAGATTCGTCAGATTGTCTTTATAGAAGTATGCAAAACGCTCCTTTTCAATATCTGTATGCGGCAGTTGATTAATACCGCTTGGCACTTCAATATCACCCAATGCACTAAATGCAGCATCTACCACCCTCTTATCATACTGGAGAGGGGTTAAACCGCGAATCTCTTCAAGCGCCTCTTGAACGCTCTTTCGCCCTTTATAGATTCTGTTTGTCGTCATTGCGTCAAAAGAGTCTGCTACCATCATCACAAGAGCCAATGGATGTATCTTCTCGTGCTTGATGCCTCTTGGGTAACCGCTTCCGTCACAACGCTCATGATGGTCACGGATAATCTCTGCAAGCTTTGCAAACATAGGTATGTTTTTCAGCACCCTGTAGCCCACATTTACATGCTCTTTGATAAGTGTATATTCGAGCGTATTTAAACTCTGCGGCTTCAGTAAAACAACATCAGGAGTGGCAATCTTGCCGATGTCATGCAAAACACCCGCCTTGGAGAGCTCCAAGCACTCCTCTTTCGTGTAACCCATCTCTTGCGCTATAAGATAACTGTATTGGGCAACACGCTGAGAGTGACCGGCCGTATAACTGTCTCTTTGTTCGATCATATTGACCAAAGAGAGAAGCGTCCGCTCATAATTCTCTTTTTGCGACTCCATTATTGAGCGCAGCTCTTGTGTTTTAAACTCTACAAGCTTTTGGAGATTCTCCTGATACTCTGCATTTTCTTTAAATTTTTGAATTTTTTTACTGATTTTATAGAGCTCATAATTTAGCTGTTCATAATCAAAAGGTTTGATGATGTATCCGTCTATACTGAGCTTGATAGCCTCACTCATATGCTTTGTATCTGTATATGCGGTTGTGATAAGTACGGCCTGTTCTTGATTTATCTTGCGTATCTCAGATATCATCTCAAGCCCGTCCATGCGTGGCATCGCCAAGTCGGTAATTACTATGTCAAAATCACCCTTTTTATAGGCTGCCAAACCATCCAGACCATCATCGGCAGTGATAACATCCAAAAAGAGCTTCTCAAGATAATCTTCCACTATAAACTGCACAGAAGAGTCATCTTCAACATACAGAACTTTGAGAGATTGTGTAAATACTTGGAGTTTCTTTAAATTTATCATCTACTTATTTTATCTAAATAGTGCTAAAATAACAACACTATAATAATGGTGAAGGATTGAGTATGAAAGAGAATCTGTTTATAGGCATAGGAGCAAGTGCGGGAGGGTTAGAGGCATTAAAAAAAATAGTACCGCTACTTCCTGCGGACGAGGGTTATGTCTACATCATCGCACAGCATTTAAATGCAAATAAAAAGAGCTACCTCACTGAAATACTCTCCTCCTACACAGATATGCCCATAATACCTATCACAAAAGGGCATCACTACTCTTGCAACACTATCAATATCATCCCTCCTGGCTATAATCTCACCGCTACAAACTCTTATCTCAGACTGGAAAAGGCATACCCAAAAACCTATACCCCCACCCCCTCTGTAGATAAACTCTTTATTGCTTTGAGCAGCTACAAAGCAGAACATGCCATCGGAATTGTCTTAAGCGGCACAGGAAAAGACGGGACAAAAGGAGTTACTGCGATAAAAGAGAACGGCGGTATCACCATCGCACAAAATCCAAGTGACACCCTCTATCCAAGTATGCCTCTAAGTGCCATAAAGAGCGGTTGCATTGACTATATTTTATCAACAACCGATATCGCAAAAGAGCTTAACTCAATCGCAAAAAAAACACCTACTCCTCTTCTTGAAATAGCAAATCTTCTGCGAGAAAAAGAGTATTTTGATATTAGCAAATATAAACAAGAGACCATCTCAAGACGTCTTGAGAAACAGATGCTGCTTACCCACTCACAAACCATGCAGCAATACCTTGCCTTTCTCAAGAAAAATCCGGATGAGATACACCATCTTTATGAAAATATTCTCATTGGTGTGACAAATTTTTTTCGAGATGAGAAGGCATTTGCACTGCTTGAAAAGCTTCTCTTGGAGTATCTACGACAAAAACCTGAAAATTATAAGCTGAGAATCTGGTCAGTTGGGTGTTCAACAGGGGAGGAGGCCTACTCTTTGGCGATTCTCATCCATCAGCTCTCTCTTAAAATCGGCAAAACATTTGACCTTACGATTTTTGCAACAGATATTGACGATAATGCACTTGAAATAGCCAAAAAAGGCTACTACCAGCACAAAACACTCTCCAATCTAAATCCGGAGATACTCGAGAACTATTTTGTACAAAGTGACGAGGGGTATCAGATCATAAATGATATCCGTACGCAGATAATTTTCACACACCATAATGTTCTACAGGACCCGCCTTTAATCAACCAAGATATCATCAGCTGCAGAAATCTGCTTATTTACATAGAACAAGAGACGCAGGAACAGACTCTGCAACTTTTCCACTCCTCGCTCAAAGATGACGGCATCCTGTTTTTAGGCACATCAGAATCCATACTCTCCAAACAGCACTACTTTTCACAAATCAACTCCTCCTGCAAACTCTATAAAAAACTCACCTCTGTAAATCCGCCAAAGATTTCACCACACTATTTTTCCAAACATCTGGAGGATAACAATACAGACACGACACTTCCGCAAACAAAAAGAGAGCAATTTAACATGGATACAAAAATTGTAGAGACAATTGATAAAATTTTTGCAAGAGAGGTTCTTATAGTTGATGCGAACTACTCTATCATCTATAAGCAGGGGGATAACCCTTTTTTAAAAATTCCTGATGGCTATATCAGTGCAAATGTTATCAACAACCTCCATCCAGAATTGCACTATCATGTTGCAAAACTGCTCAAAAGCGTATTGCAGTCTCTCACGATAGAGAGTACAAAATATATTGAAATATCTTTAACACCAAACAAGAGCAGCTTTGTAAAAATCATAGCGGCACCGCTTGAAGAGGAGGTGCAAAACCCTCTTATACTGCTCTATTTCCAGAAGATAGATACAAAAGATCTGTTTTTCAGTGCAGAGAGCAATACTCCCTTATCCAATGAAGAGCATCTAGTTCAAAGCTTTAAAGAGCAGATTCAAGAGCTCAAAAAAGAGAATAAAAAGCTGCTTGAAAACATCACTCTCTACACAGAGCGCACACAACTGCTCAATGAAGAGCTCCAAAGCTCTAACGAAGAGCTCCAGAGTGCCAATGAAGAGCTTGAAACCTCCAATGAAGAGCTCCAAAGCTCTAACGAAGAGCTGCATGTCGCCATAGAGAATGAACAAAATCTCTTTAAAAAACTCTCCCTTATACTCAGCTCAACCAAAGACGGTATCATCGGGCTTGACAAAAAAGGCAATCACACTTTTGTCAATGAAGCTGCGATGGCTATGCTTGGGTACAGTGAAAATGAGCTTATAGGCAAAAATGGACATCTCTTATGGCACCATGCGAAAAGGGACGGAAGCAAATATGAGATAAAAGAGTGCATACTCTATAAACACCTTGATTTAGGAGAGTCATACTCAGGGGAAGAGCTCTTTTGGCGCAAGGACGGAAGCTCTTTTGAAGCAGATGTTCTCCAAAATCCCATCATTGAAGATGGGATTGTCATGGGAGCGGTCCTCTCTTTTCATGATATTACAGAAAAAAACAGAATCAAAAGAGAGGCTCAAAGAGAACATCAGCTGGCAGACCTCTACCTTAACACCCTTGGCACAATCGTACTTATGCTCGACAGAGAGGGCAATATTATAAGCATAAACCAAGAGGGTTCCACTATTTTAGGACTACCAAAAGAAGAGCTCATTGGAAAGAACTTTCTTCAAAATTTCATACCGACGGAGATCACACCAAATATTCAACAAGTATTCCACTCGCTTATTGACAGTAACACAGAGACAAAAAAACACTATACAAACTATATTGTCGATGCCAACAATACAAAACATCTCGTGCGCTGGACAAACAGCTATATTCAAGATGCCAACGGAGAGATCTCAGCAGTTCTCTCCTCGGGAGTAGATATCACTCAAGAGAGTCAACTCTCCAAAAAGCTCTTTGAGCAGGAACACCTCTATAAACTCACATTTGAAGAGGCTGACATCGGTATTGCCCACAGTTCATTGAACGGAGAGTGGATTGATGCGAATCTGCATCTTGTAAATATGCTGGGATATTCCAAAGAGGAGCTTCTGCATCTCTCGGTGGATGAGCTGACACATCCTGATGACAGGCAGCTTGACAAACAGATGAAAAAACAGCTCTTTAGCGAAAACAAGAACTCCTTTCATCTGGAAAAAAGATATATCTCTAAAGACGGCAGTGTCATCTGGGCGAGTGTAGCTGTCGTTCTTCTAAGAGATGATGTGGGAGAGCCTCTGTACTTTTTAAAAATCATCCGTGACATCTCCCAGCTTAAACTGCTTATGCATCAGATTGAAGCCGAAAAAGAGAAGTTTGAGCGTATTGTCGAGTTTGCTCCTATTCCTATACTTATCTATGATGAGGATAAAAACATCACACTGATAAACAAAGCTTTTACGCATACTCTAGGGTATGAACTAGCTGAAATTCCTACCATTGAGAGCTTTTTGCAAAAAGCATATCACTCACTTGATACAACGCAGTTTGCAGCAGCAGAGGAGTACTATGCCAATCCAAACTCTGCACAGGTAAAACAGATACTCATAACAAAAAATCAAGAGCAAAAGACAGAGCTGCTAAACGCAGTCAAACTTTATGACAAAGATATTGAGAACAAAGCCACCTATATGATATCTATGCTCGACATCACAGAGATACAAAAGAAAGATGAACTGATGCTTGCGCAGTCACGTCAGGCTGCCATGGGAGATATGCTCTCTATGATAGCACACCAGTGGAGACAGCCACTGAGCGTTATCTCCATGATCGCAAACAATATTCAGATAGAAATGGAACTCTCCGATGAGATCCGACCTGAGGAGCTGAAAAAATTTATCTCCTCTTTGCATACCCAAACGCAGTACCTCTCACAAACCATAGATGACTTCAGAAACTTTTTTAAACCGGATAAGGACAAAGAGGAGATTAGCCTCTCAGAACTTCTCCAAAGAGTGAAAAATCTGGTTTTAAAATCACTTGAAGACAATAACATCGAGTTGCACATAGAGAATGAGCTCACCCTCTCTCTTGTGACTTACCCCAACCAGCTCATTCAGGTACTTATAAACCTTATAAACAATGCAAAAGATGCCATAAATGAGACGGCACCGACAGCTCCGAGCATAAGTATTAAAGTCCAGCAGGAGGAGAGTGAAATTATCATACATGTATGTGATAACGGAGGAGGAATAGACAAAAGTATAGCAAACAAAATCGCAGAACCTTATGTCACAACAAAAAAAGAGAACGGAACCGGTCTAGGTCTGTATATGTCAAAAATCATTATGACAAAACAGCTTCACGGCAGACTTTTTTGGCAATGTGACACGATTGGATGCTGTTTTTCCATTGCATTAGCCATGAAAGAGGAAAAATAGAGGCTATTTTTGGATTGCTTAAGCATATTCTTTATAAACTATATTGATACTCTAAATTTTATTATATAGGTTCGTTTATGACACTGTTTAAACAGATGGCACTTGCTGTCTCTTTATTGATACTGACTATTTTGGCTGCTGTGATGGTTCAGAACTATCAAACTGCAAAAAAAGACATGATAGAGAGTCTCTATCAGATGACTGTGAACAACATCTCTTCACTCAGCACCACACTTGCAAACAATGCAAACAAAGCGGTTGTAATGAAAAGTATCTTAAACGCAACACCTAACGATGCAGCAACTCCCGAAGATAAAACACCGGCAATTGTCAAAAGCATCATCGACTCTGCGTTTGACAGCGGCTACTACAAACTTATCGAATTTACAACCGATACCTACTCCTACAAACAAGTCGACAACGAACCCATAGAGGGTGTACCCCAATGGTTCATAAATCTTTCTGATATCAAAGTAGAGCCCATAACCACAGAGGTGACACACAACTGGATGAGCATAGGAAAGCTGACTGTTCTTGGTGATGTTACCCTCACATACAAAGCACTCTATAAAATCTTTATCAATCTTATCTATCTTTTTGGCGTGGTTTCACTCATCTCTTTAATCCTGCTGGCTGTCATGCTGCACTTTATTCTCAAACCACTTAAAAAAGTAAAACACCAGGCAGAAGCGATTTTAAACAATGAGTTTATCATTGAAACGCAAGAGCCGTATACTACAGAGTTCAAAGAGGTCTCCAATGCCATGAACTCGATGGTACGCAGAGTAAAAGAGATTTTCAAACAGGCAACCGAAGCGGTCAAACGCAATAAAGAGCTTCAATATAACGATCCTGTGACAAAACTCTTTAACCGCAGATATCTCATAATAAAACTTCCTGAACTTATAGCACTTGAAGGAAAAACAGAGGGTGGAAGCATTATGCTGCTTGCACTTGAGGGTGCAGAGCAGATTAACCAGATACTCGGCAGGCAAAAAGCGGATGCTCTCTTCTTCGCCCTGGGAAGCATACTCAAAAATACGACACTTATAGATGATGATGCCATTACGGCAAGGGTAAACGGTACGGAATTTATCATTGTACTTCCAAACACCAAAAAAGAAGAGGCACAGCATATAGCCCAAAACATACTCCAAAAGTTCACACAACTTTTAGAAGAGTACAACATCCCTCAAAGCTATGCGACTCTCAACATAGGTATATACAGATACAAAGCAAATATCTCTGTTGGCGACCTGCTTACAAGAGTCGATACAGCCCTGCTTCATGCCAAAAATGATGAAAACAACAATATCTATCTCTATGATGATACAAACGAAGAGACATCTCTTACAAAAACACAGTGGAGAGAGCTGTTTGAGCAGAGCATAAAAGAGGAAAACTTTAAATTCAATTTTATGCCTGTAAAAGATATCCAAACAAAACAGCTTCTGCATAAAGTCGTCTCATTTGAAATTTTTACAGACGAGTCACAAAACTACAGCTACAACTCCTTTATCGCTCCGGCAATTACTCTGGGAATGACAAGCGAACTCTATCTCAGTGTACTCAAATTGCTCTTTATAAACTACCACTCTAAACTGCAACATATAAACTACGCAATCAAACTGCCAAAAGAGTTTTTAGAAGATGAAGATAATTTTGACAAACTTGCTCTGCTGTTTGAAAACCAGAAAAAAAACAACAGTGCACACCTCTGCTTTGAAGTGGCAGACAGTTTTGCATCACATAAAACGGCTACGGTTTTAGGCTATGCAGACCTCTTTAAAAAGTATGGATTTAGACTTGGCATACACTCCTATACCGCAAGTGCAAACGACTTTTCTTATCTCAAAGATATCAATCCAAAATTTATAAAAGCAGATGCACACTTTTTGCTTGACCAGTCACAAGATGCCATCAACAACCTGCAGGTAATCACCAACTCACTTGATATCCAAATCATAGCGACAGGAGTACAAACACAAGAAGAGACAGAAATGTTAAGAAGATATAACATTTATAAACTTCAGGGAGCAATTGTAGAGTCGATTTAGATTTTATGTGCTAAAATAGACAAAATTTATATAGGGGATGAAGCAATGTTTGGATGCAGTGCGAAAATAGAAAAGTTAGAAAAAGCCTACAAGGAACGAATACAAAGCCTGGAGGAGGAAAATGCTTCTCTGAGAAACCAGATTCATCAACTCCAATCGACACCGCCACAACAAGCACAAAAAGAGACGCAAGATGACAAACTTGAAAATATTATCATCAAAAGTTACAGCAGTGGTACCCAGTTTCTCCAAGAGACCATAGAGGATAACCTTGAACAGCTTGAAGAGATAAATGAGCTCAATACAAAAACAAATACAAGAATGAAAAATGTCAGCACTCAGACACAAGAGATCTCTTCCACGATTGAAAATATCCAAGAACATGCAAATACTCTAGGCGATGATTCAAACTCACTCAATGACAGTGTAATGTCTATCGCTGAAATTATCAACCTCATCAAAGATATCTCAGACCAGACAAACCTTCTTGCCCTAAACGCAGCCATAGAAGCAGCACGTGCAGGTGAACATGGACGCGGTTTTGCCGTGGTTGCCGATGAAGTAAGAAAACTTGCAGAACGTACGCAAAAAGCAACCCAAGAGGTAGAGATAAATATCAACGGTCTCAAACAAAACTCCAACTCTATGATGGAAATCAGTACTACCTTTATGGATGAGACATCCAAGGTTATGGAAATTCTTGATGTCTTTAGCGAAAATATCAGCAAAGTTGTATCCAACTCTGAAGAGATTAAAAACAAAACGGCGAACCTCACGAATGAGTTTAATGTAAGTAACGGTAAAATTGACCATATTGTCCTAAAAATCATCACCTATAAAGCTATTATCAACAAAGAAGAGGCAAGTATCGCAGATGAGAACAGCTGTAGATTTGGAAGATGGTTCTCTCAAGTCTCATCGACGCTGCTCAAAGGAAATTCACATATTCCTAGCATAACAAAACATCATACAATTGTGCATCAAGGGCTTAAACAGGCTATGAGCGAAGCAAGAAAAGGTGACCTAAACGCAGCACTAAGTACCCTTGAAAAAGTAGAATACTCAAGTGAAAAAGGCTTTGAAGAACTGCTTCAAGCGGTAAAAGAAGAGACTGCAAAAAACAAATAAAAACTTAAACTCCTCTGGAGTTTAACCCCTTGGTGAGCGAATCGTTTATCTCTTTGATATATTCTGGATTTTTTCGCTCTAACTCTTTATCAAAATTTATTATCAACTCTTTATTTGTGTTTGGATGTCTGCATAAACGCAGTAGCACCTCTGAATACCTGTCAAACTCAGGATTGACTCTGATACCCAGCTTTTTTGGAATCACGCCATGATACTTTAGTATCAAATCAAGCGCTTCACCAAGCTCTTGTGCAGTTGATTTCTTATCCCGTATAACTTTTATAAGAGCATCCCAGTCGCTCTTGACTTTTGGCGGTGTCGGACTTGTATAGCTCTTCTTCTTTTTCTGCTGTTTACTCTTTTTCTTCTCACCCGGTGAATAGAGAAAAACAAAGAGCAATATACCTAAAACGACAGAGAGCCCTGCTATTGATTTTAATAAAACGAGTATATCCACTATCTGCTCCATACTTTGCTTGAATATCTGTTTAAGTCATATAGACCGGACTTAAGCGGCTCTTTTTTGTTGTAGTAGTTTTGAAACCAGTCATAACTGCTCCAAAATCTCTCGTCTGAGCGACTTATGAAATAATGTTTGAGTTTTTCATCATCCTCTATACTCCCGTTATAGTTTTTCATCAACTCCAAAAAGGCAGCCAAATCCTCAAACCTGATAAGCGCAAAAGCATTTGGATAGGAGCCTATGCTCTTATCCAAAATATCCATAGTATCTTTTTGCGGATCTAAAGTATCCTCTTCAAAGAACATCGAGTTAACATTGTCATGCCATCTGTTAATCACGAGATACCGCACCTTGAAAGTTCCATCAGGCATAGTGACTCGGACAAAAATAAGGTTCGCTTTATTGTCTGTTACAAAACGTACAAAATTATTTCCTGCACGTGTTATAGAGTGTATCGCCTGCATATAATCATGAAAGGTTTTAAAGAGTTTTGGCATCCTCTCAGGAGCTGCACAGGCTCTTTTGTAGTTAAGTGTATCAAAGCCTATATTTGTCTCTTTTAAAATATCCTGCTTTACAACATGTTCAATAAACTCATTTTTTGGATAGATGGTTTTATACTCGATAACATCATCGATATTTTCTATAAGAGTTCTATCTTTACTCTTAAAAGAGTCATCTGCGATGTACCATGAAGCAAGCATCTTTAGACGCTGTTCCTTTGGCATATAGTCCAGAAAGTTCAACTCCCCCTCAAGCCTCAAATAGTCCATATATCTTCTGATATTTGCCTGATGGGAAAGATTGCCAAAGACATCATATCCCGCTACCAATGCGTAGTAGATTCTTTCAAACTGTGCATAGTCAATCACCCACATCGTTCGCGGCTCTGCTCCTAAAACCCCCTTACTTACAGAAGCACTGTCAAAATGGCGGTAGATTGTCAGCAGTGGCGCATCTTCTGCTTTGTTCCCTTTCCAGATGGAATTATAATCCACTCCATTTGGAAACTCCTCCTGCATTACTCTGCGTTTATCTTTGTAGTATTGTGCATACTTCTTTCTGTAATCATCACTAAATAGATTCAAAACAGGATTATTCACATTCTCAATAGGCAGTGTTAAATTCTCTGCCTCATCTTTTAAAAACTGTGGATTCCGTACGCCTATGTCATACTCAGGATCTTTAAACATCACCCAAAAATGGTCATGAATCACATTGAGTGCAATCTGTCCCCTACAGACAGGTCCACGGATAAAGTTCATAATGATATAGTGTGAATTGTCCAGCAAAAACTGATAACGGGAACGTACCGGAATCTGAGCAAACTCCAAGATAGGATTTGTACTTACATTTGCATCATAGTTCAGCACATGTGGTTTCTCATCCCACTCGGGTTTGATAAAAAGCTCCTCAAATCTTGCCAAAACAGCAGTATCAAACTTAAATGTCATATGCGTTTTATGCACAATCGTTGCATGGAGTTTTCGCAAACGATAGTAAAACTTCGCTGCGTTTGGAGCATCAAATACCCGTGTTGTCGCTATGATTTGCGGTTTTTGTGGAGCAGGAGTAGTTGAGCGTATCACTTCAAAGTACTCTCCTTTTGCTGAGGGAAAATAGATATGTGCAAGGTAGAGATGCTCATAGAGATAGCGGGCCGTAACCTGATGTTTTGCATCTTTTTGATTGAAAAAATCCTCAAACCTTTGTATCTCTTTGGCTGCGTTTAGAGATGGCGTGCTAAGCACTTTTTGCTCTTTTTCACTTGTTCCTCGTGCCCCCTGAAGCAGCCACTGTGAGAGCGTAGTGTACTCTTTGTCCTTTAATGCAGGAAAGCCATAAGGCATACCGTGATAGGGTTTCTCATCAAGATACTCTTCAAGTTCTTCTTTATCTCTGGGACAGCTCAGTGTATCGTGCTCAGGGTCATACTCACCTACAAGTTCGGGATGTATTTTCTTATCATGCAGCAGATGCATCATAATAGAGTCATTTGCCGTTGCATTTGACTCATCTGCATGAGTAAGAGTGAAAAATCCCTTCTCTCGCCACTGCTGCGTAGTATTTGCATCTACAAAAAGTCGTGTAGGATTTATGGCTTTAAGCCGTGTAGCATCATAAACGGCTATCTTGCTTGCTCCTCTGTCAATCCCCTCAAATGAGCTGAACTTTGCCTGACACGGGGAGTTGTAACAGGAGTGACACACTACACACCTTTTCTCAAGAATAGGTTTGACATCTTTAAGATAGCTTATCTTTTGTGTTGTTTTTGCAACCTTCACAGGGGGAAGATGCGGTGCACTGCAGGCAGACAAAAAGAGGATTATAAAAAAGTAGCCAACTAGTTTCACAAAAGACCTTTTTATTTTTTAATATTATATCTTATTTAAAAAATAAAAGGGATAAGCCTTTTTGTTTTTGCCATATACTCCAGATAGGCGGGGCTGTGACACTTCCATAGGCTCTCTTCATAAAAAAGTTTTCTAAGCAGCGTCGCTACAAGCAGAAGATAAAGTGCAAACTCATAGTAGCTAAAGTAGATGACCGCAACACCAAACATACTCAAAAGCACGGAGAGATACATAGGATGACGCACATAGGCATAAATTCCATTGGTGACAAGTTCACAGTTCTCTTTTATATCGGGACGGATGTTGAAGTTCCCTCTCTTATGTGTTTGAATCGCCAAAAGCCCGATAGTGATGCCCAAAAGCAAGATAAACGAACCTGTTAGCGGGTAGTGCGTCTGACTTCCTATGGGCAGTATCATCAAAAAGATGAAAAAGAACTGCAAAGCCACTAAAATTTTACTTTTCATATACTCTTCTATTTTTTTATCTCTATTATACTTGAAAAAACAACAACACTCAGTGAAGCAAGTACCGTTACAAAGATAATAGCATAACCTGTCGGCAAATCAAGATAATAAGAAGCTATAAGTGCAAAAAGAACTCCAAAAGAGCCAAAGAGCGTGGCAAAGAGAAATGGGTTTATTCTCTTTTGTACCAATCCTGCATACGATGGAGCGATAAGAAGCGCAAAGACCACCAAAACACCAGCCGACTGTACTGATGATGTAACAGTTACGGCTAACATACTAAAAAATAAAAACTCTTTTTTAATTCCCTCGAGTCGTGGATAGAGTACAAACATAACAAGAGTAACAACCCCGTAAAGTACCAAACTCCTGTAAAGTTCCTCTTGGGATGTAAACAAAATATCTGCAGCACTCAGCTTGGAAAAGAGTTCCGTTCCCTCTGCACTTTGTGCCAAGATAAGCATAATGGCAGAGATACCAAGCGCGTACAAAAGTCCGATGAAGGCCTCTATCTTCTCCACTCTTTTTGTTGCCCAGGTGATGATAAACGCAGCACCAAACGCAAAAACAAAGGTCATAGGAGTTTGGTAGTCTCCATCCATAAACGCAACACTCAGCGCCATTCCCATAGCTGCAATCTGACCGATGGCAAGATCGGTAAAAATCACCCCCCGCCTGATAATCTCAAGACCAAAGACAGAGTGGATAAATACAAGCGCGATGGCGAGTACAAACGCAGGCCATAAGAGTTCTATTATCGACATAGAGCTGTTGCTATTTTATTGTAGAATTCTTGGAGTGTTTTACTTCCCTGTGCTCCCATATCGTGTGGAATAACAGCAACGCGCGCTTCTGTTTTACGTGCTATAAACGTCGCCGTCTTTTTCTCATGGTAAACATCCTGTAAGATAGTTTTTACACCATTTTCTTTGATGATTTTAATGAGCTCCATAGTATGTCTCGAACTTGGCGCAATCCCCGGAAGCGGTTCGATGTTGCCATAGCTTTTAATATTATAGCGTTTTAGAAAATAGTTAAAAAGCTCATGGTACTGCACGACTTTTTTCGTCTTACACTGCTGCATCTTTGCATCATATTTTTTTAGATACTCCTGCCACTCTCTGATAAAAACATCATAGTTGTTTGTGTAGAGTGCTTCATGTGATGGGTCTATTGCTATGAGCTTTTGTGCTATCGCCTTTGCCATAACAGGTATGACGTGCGGGTCGGTTGAGTAGTGAGGATTGCCCTGTGCATGTACATCTCCAAAAGCACGAGAGACAGAGCTTGGTACATCTATCATCTTTACATAGTGTGACATATCCAAAAATCCTTTTGCCCCGTTACGGATCTTTGCATTATTGGCATTTCTAAGCAGTGGCGGCAACCATCCAAGCTCTAAGCCTCCACCGTTGATGATAAGCAAATCTGCACGACGCAGTTTTGCAAGCAGGGATGGTTTTGGTGTAATAAAATGCGGGTCATATTTCGCACTTCCCAAGACAGTGACTTTTACTGCATCGCCACCTATCTTTTTAGCAACTGCACCAAGTGTTGTGTATGTCGTATCTATATTTATCTTTGCAAATGCCAATGATGTTAGTAAAACTGTTAGTAATAGTATCTTTTTCATATCTCTCTCCTAATAATCATGCGCACCGTGCGCACCTGCTGCAATGTTCAAACTCAACATCACCTCATTAATACCTTTTCGCTCACCCGCTATCACTTTCGTTCTGTCATTAGTATAAGAGAATCTCAGACGTGACATAGGGAAGGGTTTGTACTCAAACATTGCCGTATATCTCTGCAGCTTACCTGTATCTATACCATTGTAGGCCGATAAGTCTGTCTCATTTTTTGTTATAGCATCATAACGAAAGCCTGCGGAGTAGTTATTGTTATATTGATAAATGACTTCACTGTAGAGCCCTGCCTGCTTATCGGTTGATGCGCCCAAATCTTTGTTTCTCTGCAAATATTCACTCTGCCATATAAGTGAAGAGTAACTGCCAATTTGCTCACGCAGGGTAAAATCCACGCCATAAACATCCGTTGCGTTTGCGGTTGTATTTTTGCCATGTGCAAAACTCACACCACCCAAAAGAGACAAATCTTCGCCAATATCTACACTGGTTTTGAGATACCCAACATAGAGGTTGTTCTGTTCTGTATCGCCAAAGCTTCTTCCGTTATTCCCCTGCAGCGCTTCAGCTCCAAACATCAGGTAGGTCTCGCTCGGTGCTATCCATTGAGCCTGTACTCCGGGATCACTGATACCATCAGGACCAAAAAGGGCTTTGTAGATGATAGGCTGTGAATCAAAATGCCAGGAGTGTTGGTGTTTTGCATTGATGCGACCAAAATTGCTCTTAAATTTTCCTGCTTTTATGCGTATAGAGTAAGACAGTGATGTTGTTTGCACATATGCTTCACCTATCTCAAATGCCTCTGGATGCAGATGAAACATTGCAAATGCCTCAAAATAGGGGTCAACCACTGAGTGCATAGCAACTTCGGCATAATTAAGATTAAAGCCTCTGTTTTTATTAAACGGCAAATGCATTCCGCCTTCTGGTACAAATCCGGGGATGCTTGTATTGTTTTCATACTCGCTGTTCTTTATATCTCGGCTCACAGCTGACATATTTAAAATAAGTGCGATATCGGGAAGATACGCATTTTGTGAAAAGCTTGCGCTTGTATTTACAGAAGCATTGTTTTGTTGTGCAGTGAGTGCATCAAGCTTCGCCTCAAGTTTTTGTGTTGCCTCTTTTTGTTTTTGCAGCTCTTCTTGCATAGCATCTATCTGGGCATCAGCCATTAAAGATACACATGCCAATAGAGATAAACATACAGTTTTTTTCATGGTCTATTTCTCCAATTATAAATATAGTTTTTAAATGATTAGTTTTTAGGAGAAAGAGGGAGGAGCCCTTGCGTTTAGAGAGTTTCTTTGCGCTTGTGTATGAAGATTTATCAGTGCCGTGACGATAGATTCTGTAAATATATCAAGCTTCGTAAAGTAAACAATATCAACAGGTGTATCTGCGTTTGCAATACTCGACTGCACTGTACATATCTGACAGTCACTGTGCTGCTTTAGGTCATCATGGTGATGTAAGACACCCATCAGCGTTGCAACTATAAAAATAATGCTAAGATATTTTCTACAAAATCTGTTTACCATGTTGAAATTTTAACATAACTACAATTTAAACTTCCTGCTTCTATGCTAAAATTCCACTCAAACAATTTTCTAGGATTTCTGTCTGCAGGGAAAACCCTCCTGTGTCAATGATTTACACACTGAAGTATAACTTCTAAGACTCTTCTTTTTCGCAGCTGCCTTCATAAATAACCACTCTGTTACGGCCACTCGCTTTTGCTTCATAGAGTGCTTGGTCTGCTGCTTTAAGCAGTGTTTCAAAAGGCATATCTATATTTTCGTGCACCATCCCAATGCTAATCGTAAAGCTAGGCAGATTTTTATGACGGCTTCTTTGAACACTCAGGCGTAATTTTTCTGCAATCTCGCTGGCTGCTGCTCTGTTCGTTTCGTTTAGTAAAATAATGAACTCTTCACCACCCCAACGTGCTACCACATCTGATTCTCTTAAACATCTTTTTAAAATTTTTGCGAGGTGTTTAAGTGCCAAATCTCCCACATCATGCCCATATCTGTCGTTTACTGTTTTAAAATTATCTATATCAATAAACAGAAGACTAAAACTGCCTTTTTTACGTCTTAATGTTTTATAGAGTACCGCGTGTGCTGTCTCAAAACCTCGACGGTTCAGTAGATTTGTAAGCGGATCATAATTTGATTTTTTCTTGAGCATCTCCTTGCTCTCTTTCTCTTTTTTCAAAAAAAGGAAAAAAAGAATCGCTAAAAGCAGACCGACAAGAAAAGTGATAATATCATTGCTAAGTTCGTGTCTGTATGTTTGTCTGAAAAATTTGCTCTCATGAAATGAGACAATGTATCCGACTCTTTGACCTGCAACATTATGAAGTGTATGAAAAATTGCGATAAAACTCTTATTTTGATACTCAAATGGTAAAAGAAAGTCTTTTGGCTTTTTGATAAGTTCATCCATCGTTTGAGCATGAAGCCTGCTCTCAATTTTTCTCAGCTTTTTAATTTCATTTGAATGGTTATAAAGAGTGTCAAAAGCTTTTTTATCCCAGAGATATCTACTATCTAGGTGTGCCAAAAGATAATATTGGCGATTCTCCTGCCATACTTTTGTATCTACTATGTTTTTTTGAATTAACAATCCGTAAAATGCTTTATCTTCATATGAAAGGGTTTGAGCAATTGCACGAATAGAGTAAGAGATCTCGACAGTTGCTATAAATTTTTCTTTATAAAAAAGAGGATATACATTACGAAAACCATTAAACACCCTCCCCTCTTCAAAACCTCGAACAACTTTTTTACTCTTATTGACAAGGTCGATGGAGTATCTTACCTCTGCCAATCTGTCACCATATTTTTCAGGTTTGTGAAAGCGTAAAAAGCTAACACCTCCGGGCAGATGAAAATGCAGCTGTCTGATACCGTTTTGCTTGAGAAGTTCGTAGGTCGGCTTAAGCAGTTTATAGAGCTCTTTTCGTTTCTTATCCGCCTGGTTCGGCTCACTTAGCACACTTAATAGTTTTAAAATATCAGGTTGATTAATCTTTATATCAAATATTGTATCGGCCCGCTTGTTCAAACTATGGACTACAGTGTTCAACAATATTGTGTTTTCTTGAAGTCTATCTTCTATAAAAGTAGTAGTCCTCTCCTCGCTCAACATACGATGATAGCTTAAACCGGCGACTGTAAAAATCATAAGGAGGATAAAGCTCCAAAGAAGCTCTTGTTGATACTTTTTGAGTATTTGCATATACTATTATATTAAATAAACATATAAAAAGCTTTAAATAAATTAAA